>DAIDIS010000212.1 GCA_027451785.1 Acidimicrobiales bacterium | reverse complement strand
AAGGATTCGGGTTATGGCAGGGAATTGTCGTCTTTTGGGATGAGGGAGTTCGTGAACGTACATGTGGTCGTTGCGAATCCGCCATCCGGGCCTCAATAGATAGCCCTCCCGCCTTCCTCCAATTCGCCACCTCCTCAGCTTGATTGTCGAATAGCCTGGGCGCATATTGACCGGCGCTTGTGGCAAGTGACCATTAGGGCACAGCCCGAAGCTGCCATGTCGCTCGAATGCAAAGGAGTACCTCTGCCGTGTGGGCGATGATTGTGAAGGAGTTTCGCCAGATGAGGCGGGACCGTAGGACTCTTGCGATGATGATCGCCCTCCCGGTCGTCATGCTGATTATCTTCGGCTACGCAGACCGGTTCAGCGTCTCAAAGATCCCGACTGTTGTAGAGGGACCTCAGGCAGCGGCCATTGAGAGTCATCTTGCCAAGCCGTTCCAGGTGGTCGGAATCTATCCCCGAGCCGGTGCTTCCGACGGCACACGCCGCATCCGAAACGGCCAAGCTGTGGTAGCGATTGTAACCGGTCGCCTGCCATTACAGGTGCTGCTCGATGGCACCCAGTTGTTTTCGATTGAGACGGCACAGAGTGCCCTCGGGAAGATCTCCGAAACAGCGCGAGCAACCGGTTCCCCGCTTCCCCAGTTCAGCCCCCACATACTCTTCAATCCCCGAATGAACACTTCGTGGGTGATGGTACCTGGGCTTGCGGGACTCATTCTGGTATTCATCGGAACCTTGATCACCAGCCTAGGGGTCGTAAGGGAACGTCAGGCTGGAACCCTGGAACAGCTCGCCGTCATGCCCTTGCGCCCTTGGGACGTCATCGGAGGAAAGATCGTGCCATACCTTTGTGTGGCGATTGTTGACATGGTGATCATCGTTCTGGTCGGAATGGGTCTTTTCGGTGTCCCCTTCGTCGGCAATGTAGGAATCTTTGCCTTCGGCACTTTGCTCTTCCTGCTCGTGACCTTGGGCCTTGGAGTCCTCATTTCCACACTCTCCGAGAATCAAGGTCAGGCCATCCAACTCGCGTTCATGATCATGCTTCCTCAGGTTCTACTTTCAGGGTTCATCTTCCCGATTTCCTCGATGGCCGCAGGCGTCAGATGGATTGCCTACATCCTGCCTCTGAGCTATTTCGTTGAGATCGCCCGTGGGGTGATGCTGAAAGCTACCCCGATTACGGCACTCTGGGCACCACTGGGCATGCTCGCACTCTTGGGGACTGCGGCCCTGTCTCTTGCAATCGTGCGCTTCCGCAAGGATCTCGCTCCGGCCCACAAGAGCACCGGTAACACGCTGACAATCGAGTCAGCCGCGCGTTCGCACGCCGCACCATCAATCGAGTCGGGTGCAGATCCGGCCGAGGGATCGGAAAGCTGACAACTGTGGAGGAGAGCTGGGGACTTCAGTCCACGAGCCTTTCCTTCGGTCAGAACGTAGCCCTGTCTGATTTCAGTCTGCAGGCACTGCCAGGTACCGTAACCGTCGTACTTGGAGGCGACGGTGCAGGCAAGACCTCGGCACTGCGGTCACTGGTAGGTCTTGTGCCACTCGACAGAGGAAAGGCAGTCAGACCGCCAAAAGCGGCAATCGGCTACGTTCCAGCCATTGGTGGGGTTTATCCGGACTTAACCGTGAGCGAAAACCTCGAGTTTTCAATGACCGCCTATAAGGTCGACTTACCTCAATTCGGTGATCGGATAGCGGTAATCCTGAATCGAATCGGACTTTCCGGCGTAAGTACCCGCTTGGCCGGTCAACTCTCGGGCGGAATGAAGCGCAAGCTGGCTGTCGGTGTGGCCTTGGTACACCGTCCTTCGCTCCTGGTACTGGACGAGCCGACGACCGGTGTGGATCCTTTGAGCAGGTTTGAGCTTTGGCGGCTTCTGGCCGCGGAAGCCGCCTCTGGAGTGGCCGTCGTCGTCAGCACCACATACGTGAATGAGGCAATGCACGGCAGCCGGGTTCATCTCATACATCGCGGCCGGACAATCCTTACGGGCTCCCCCGCTGAGGTAATCACTTCGATCGCGGGGCGGTTGGGCGAGGTACCCGCCGGATCAGTTCCGGACGGTGCGGGCGAAGGTCGGCTACCAACCTGGCCCAGGGGGAAGGTCTGGTCTGTATGGTCTCCGTCGGACTTGCTGCCCGTCGGTAGCGAGCCTAGGGAGCCCGATCTCTACGATTCCACCATTGTTGCCGAGCTTGTCGCCGAAGGAGTCGATAACGACCGAACCGGCGGGACGAGTACGTTGACTCTGGAGGATTGGGTCGAAGAACTCCCCGGTCCACGCCCAAGCAGGGAGCCCGTATCAGAGCGACGCAAGACATTTGGGGGTGAACCTATTCTCGCTGAAGCTGTGTCTCTTACGGTCAGATTCGGGGCTACCGTTGCCGTAAGCGGAGCAGTGCTGACCGTACGAAGGGGCGAGATCGTTGGACTCCTGGGCGCAAATGGGGCTGGTAAGACGACACTTCTGCACGCTCTTTTGGGGCTGATCGGTCCGAGCGAAGGCTCCGCCAGGCTTTTTGGTTCCGCTCCGTCGCCTACCGCTAGACGGCGACTCGGATACGTTCCCCAAACGATGGGGCTTTATTCCGACATGACAGTCCAAGAGAACTGGGACTTCACCACGAGTGCGTTTCGAATAGTGCGGAAACTTGACGCGGAACTGACTAGGTACGCCGGACAACCGGTAGGTGATCTACCCCTCGGTATCCAGAGGAAAGGCGCTTTCGCCATTGCATTCTCGCACCGGCCCGAGCTTTTGATTCTTGACGAACCGACATCTGGGGTTTCCCCGCTCGGAGCCGCCCGGCTCTGGGGCGACATCAAAAAGGCAGCCGCTGAGGCCGTCGGCGTATTAGTCACCACTCACAACATGGAAGAGGCAGAGCAGTGTGACCGACTGGTGATAATGGCCGACGGGATCATAGTTGTCGAAGGAACCGCAGAGGCCATAACGCGAGGACATCAGGTTACCGAGGTGAATACCTTGCAGTGGGAGGAGGCCTTCACTCTCCTAACCGAGGCCGGATATCCCGCCCAAGTTCAGGGAGCGACTATAAGAGTCGCGGGCGCCGAGGACAAGGTTAAGGCCATCCTTGCTAATTCACCATTAGCGACTCAAACGCGCCGGGTTGCGGCAAGCCTTGAGGAAGTATTCCTGGAGACCATCCGGGCGGACGGCCCTCGGGGCTGAACCGCCCGGCCGGCCCAACAGATCGAGCGATCACTACCCTCAAGCCTTCTCGGCATGGTAAGTGCCTATAGCCCTTGATCCTCGCCATCAGGGTGCACCGTGTAAGAATGTCGATTGTGGATGGACTTGAGGTTACGGGGCTGAGTCGCCACTTCGGAGAGATCACTGCGCTCGACGGCCTCTCATTCGGAGTGCCGACTGGCCAGGTGATCGGCTTTTTGGGGCCGAACGGAGCTGGTAAGACGACGACGATGAGGGCCGTCTTCGGCTTGATGGACTTGGAGTCCGGGTCGATCACCTGGAAGGGCGAGCCGGTGTCTCAGCATATTCGGCGTAAGTTCGGCTACATGCCCGAAGAGCGCGGCTTGTATCCCGGAATGTTGGTGGGCGACCAAGTCGAATATCTGGGTCGCCTTCACGGAATGACCGCAATTGACGCCAGGAGGGAAACCCTCAATTGGCTGGATCGCTTGGAGATTGCCGATCGCTTCGACAGTCGAGTTGACTCCCTTTCCCACGGAAACCAGCAGAGAGTTCAGCTTGCAGCCGCCTTGGTCCACGATCCTGAGTTGCTGATCCTCGACGAACCTCTATCCGGTCTCGACCCGACAGGAATCGAGACCATCGGCGGAGTGCTCACCGAACAGGCACGTCAAGGACGAGGCGTGCTTTTTTCGAGCCATCAACTCGACCAAGTCGAAGATCTCTGCGAGTCGGTGGTTATCATCGAAAGTGGAAAACTTGTAGCCGCAGGCACCGTTGACGACCTTGCAACGCAAGGCCCAAGGAGGCTGGTGGTCAGGGTTGAGGGTGACCGTGACGGACAATGGGCTAGGGATTTGAGCGGCGTCACCATTTCCGAGTTCTCGCGTGGGGATGTCCGGTTGATCCTCGACAATGGAACCGACAGTGACATTGTCCTCAAGGCGGCCATGCAAAGCGGGAAGGTAACGCAGTTCTCGTTCGAAAGGCGAAGAATGTCGGAAGTGTTCAGGGAGGCCATATCGTGAATCCCATCGGAGAATATTTTCCGGCAACGATTGGGGCCCGCGGGACTATTACGGTAGTTGTCGTCTTGTTGCTGGTGGCTTTGCGCCTCATTCGACACCTACGGGCTCGCTCGATCAGGAAAGCAAGATCAGCCGATATCAGCCAGGCAAGCGTGAACTCTGACGACAACAGCCGACAGCTGACTTCCGCTTCACGAAAACAAAAGTCTAAGCGGTTCCAGCTACCATGGGCGCGCTCTTATACGGCACAAGTTGCGGGAAGAGAGATACGGGAAAGACTCAGGGCAAAGTCAATCAGGATTGTCACCTTCATGATCTTGGCGGCGGTCGGAGCGGCGGTCGTGATTCCTGTCCTCACCAAGGCAAAGGCAAAGACATATGAAGTGGGCGTAGTCGGGCCAATCAGTCGGGATACCAGTGTTGCTCTTGCCCAAGCAACCAAGGCCACCGGAACCGTGGCTCGGCTTGCGAGTGTTGTATCCAAGAAGACGGCGGACCAGGAGGTTAAATCGGGCAAGCTCGACATTGCCTATGAATGTTCGGCAGGGATCTTGACGAACCAGGCAATAGCCGCAACGGACACTTCCGGCAAGGCACGTTTGGTACGTCAGCTCTCCTTGGAAATCGGAATCGCCGAAGCATTCAACGAAGCGAAGTTATCACCGTCACAAATTGAAGCGATCAGCAGGGCGAAGCCCGTGAAAGTCTTCAGCCTTCAGCCACCACCGAAGGTAACTCAATCGGACCGGAACACCGCACTTCTTGGCATCATCGTGGTATTCGTTATGCTCAATCAGTACAACACGTGGACACTCATCGGAGTCATGGAGGAGAAGTCCAGTCGAGTAGTAGCGGTTCTTCTTTCGACAATTAAGCCGATCCAGCTATTGGGCGGAAAGGTTATAGGCATAGGGACCGTCGCTCTTGCTCAGGCAGGCTTGGTTATCGCTTTCGCCCTGGCATTGGGCAAAGCAGTCGGCTCGTCATTGCTCAGTGGTACCGCACCATCCATGCTTGCTGCTTCCCTAGTCTGGCTTTTGGTCGGCTACGCGTTCTACTGCTGGGTCTATGCTGCAGCCGGATCCATGGCCGAGCGACAAGATCAGGTGCAGACACTAGCCATTCCTCTTAGCATCCCAATAGTCGCGGCATACGTAATTGCTCTTTCGACGGTTTCGTCAGCACATCCTTCTTTGTTCACTGTCGTACTCGGTTACATCCCGTTGACAGCGCCGCTGGTTATGCCTGTGTTGGTCGGAATCGGCCACGCGACATGGTGGGAACTCTTAGTGTCGGTCTGCATCTCGCTTGCATCGACAGTCCTCGTAGCTAGGTTTGCCGCCACCATTTACCGGAGAGCGGTCTTACGGACAAGGGGAAGAGTGCGGATTCGCGACGTGGTTCGGGCCTCCAACGGATGAGTGCCTGAGCAAGACAGCCAAAGAGAACTCTTCTTCAACGGAAGCGAACGTCCCTATCGGGGTCGCAGCGCGATCGGGGTCAAACCGTAATCGGGGTCGCAACGAAAAGAAGCAATATCCCGAGCCCTTAGGCGGCACATCGATTCGGACCGCTCTCCAACAGCTTGCATTCGGCTACTCCAAGAAATTCCAGCCCCATGTTGATCTTCAGGATGTCACCATATCTAGGGGGCCTTGGGGTTGCCCTCCCCTTCGCCCAATCCACGAAGCTTTCCTCGTCCCAGGCAAGCTGAGGCAGTCTCTCGACAAGCTCCCCCAACGTTGCAGCGACAGGCTCTCCGGGCTTCACCTTCTCAGTGTCGCCGTAGTGGGCAGGCATTACCAAGGCGTTCTTTGGCAACGTGCCGATCTTTCCGGAAAGTGAGGCAAAAAGATTACGTGAGAACTCTTCCGCATGATCGGCGAGGTCCGGTCGCCCCACTCCGTCTGTAAATAGGGTGTCCCCAGTAAATAGCACGTCTTCACCGACACTGAATACCGAAGATCCGCGGGTATGCCCTGGCGTCGTAAAGGCGGTGACGCTGAATAATGAGCTTCCACCGATTGGAATGGCCTCTCCATCTACCAAGGGCGTATAAGCGAAGCGGAAAGTATCAGCGGAGTTCAGGTGGAGACTGGCACCCGTGGCCTCAGCCAATAGCCTCGCTCCACTAACGTGATCGGCGTGCAAGTGGGTATCGAATACCCTTGTAACTTCCGAGCCGAGCGTCGCCGCCAACTCTACGTACCGGGAGGTATCAAGAGAAGGGTCGATAACAAACGCCTCATGCCCGGAGGAGACGATATAGGAAAGGCAGCCCTTTCCTCGGCGCCTGACCTGTATTACCTCCACCGAACCGAAGGTGGTTGATACGTGGTCGTAAACGTTGCCCCAGGCGGCCATCCCCCCGATCAGATTGATCGCGTCAATACCGGCCGATCGAAGGAAGGCAACAGCCTTCGCAGACCGGTTTCCCCTCGCACACAAGACTATCGCTGATGGATTGTCGCTTCGAGTGGACAAAATGCTCGCTATCTCGCTCATTCGCTCCGGCAAGGATCCTAAAGGGATGTTTACGGCACCACCGATAGCCCAGTCAGCAAATTCCTCGGGCTCCCTCACGTCGATCAGCGGTGGCTGACTGTCGGTCCCCAGAATCGCCGCAAGCTGATCTGCATCGATATTCAAGGGGCTACCCTCCAGGTCCAAGTCTGCAATCACTTATCACTCCTCCTGTTGGTTGCCATTCACCGGCATTGCTCTACAATATACCCTATGGGGTATATGAACGGAAGGTTTTGCGCCTGAGATGAGAGCTCTTCTGGCTTCGCCGCTTGGCTTTTTGATCGGGGCATCACTCGGAACCGTCGGAGGCGGCGGGTCGATCCTCGCCGTACCGGCGTTGGTACTTGCGGCGGGAGAACATACACGAGCTGCAACAACCACTTCGCTCTTGGTAGTAGGACTGGCCTCGGTCTTTGGAGCCTATTCCTATTGGCGAATGGGTAACGTAAGGATCCTCCCTGGAGTCGCCTTCGGCCTGGCAGGCATTGGCGGCTCGTTGGCCGGCTCACACCTCAACTCGATCACAAACCCGAACTTTCTCCTCCTCGGGTTCGCCGGGATCATGCTCGTCGCCGCCTACCGTATGTATACACAGAATGTTCGCCAACCCAAGATGGCTACCCAAATTACAGTTGGCACCCAAGGAGGATTAACACCCGGTCTAAGCAGTCTCGAAGTAGAAACAACCCTTGACGTGAGGATGGCTTTGATGATCATCGCCGCGGGAACGGCCGTCGGGTTCTTGACAGGGTTCTTCGGGGTCGGTGGAGGGTTCATAATCGTCCCCGCTTTAGTCTTCGTTCTCGGCTATTCCATGCCTGTAGCAGCAGGAACGTCGCTACTAGTCATTGCGTTGAACGCCCTGGTCAGCTTCGTACCAAGAATCGGGACGTCTTCCATCGATTGGAAAACCGCCATCCCGTTTACAGTGCTCGCTCTTGTCGGCACAATCGTTGGCTCAAAGCTTGCTTCGAAGACTAATCAAGTTGCACTTGCCAAGTGGTTTGTCTATCTCTTGGTCGTTGTGGCGCTGGCGATTGGAGTCCGGGCTTCCGTCAGCATTTGAATGCCGGTGGCCTAGTCCGGGCTCCCGTCAGCATTTGAGCACCTGCTTTCACATTCCTTACGCCGCAAGCGGAGGATGACATCATCCCTAGCCTTCGTCTTAACCTCTTCGCCCGAACAACCTCGAACGCCTTCCCAATCCGGCAGGCTTCCGAGCCGACAAGCCGATGCTCTTGCACTTGCAGCGGTCATCTTCGGGAATATGACCAAGGACCTGCTCCACATGCGCTCCGCAGCCTTCCCAGGATGGCTGTCCGCAACTTTCGCAATTGACTGCTATACACATACCCCATAGGGTATCATTTGAGATGGCTTGTGCCTATGTCGTAGCAAATGATGCGACAAGGACGGTCACCGAGCTTCGGACAAGCTATGGCTACAAGGATTGGATGAGGGAGCGCCGAACGATGGAAATGCCCCAAGAAGTAATAGACGACATGAAGAAAAGGCTTCATCGTGTCGGAGGCCAGGTCCAAGCCATTGAGAGAATGCTGGACGAAGGCCGTGAATGTCGCGACGTGGTTACTCAGATTTCAGCCGCCACGAAGGCGCTGGAGCAGGTTGGATTCAAGCTCGTCGCTACGGGATTGACATACTGTGTGCAGAACCCGGAACAAGCCGACAAAGAGGGCTACCCGCTTGAGGAAGTTCAGCGGATGTTCATGAAGCTTGCCTGAGAGCGGAGCGTTCAGATTCCGATAGCTAGCCCCTCGGACCCTTGCGTTGAGTTAAGCGTTCTCGGAGGATGGTCTGACTTTAGCGACGGTAGGCGGATTATCCTGCCTTGCGTTTCGCCCACAAAACGATATCGGTTCCGTGATCTTCCACATCGCTTGAGCCACCCCGACGCTGGAGGGTGATTATTTCCAAGTCGGAGGCGACGACCTCCATGTGCTTGTCCTCGTATAACCTCTCGGCTTGTGGTGGCCCCGACTTACCCAGCGAGTCGAGATGGTGGCCCACCACCAAAAGGTGCCCGTCATCCCCCACAACCGAAGCAGCGCCGCGCAACAAGTCCTCGCGCTCTTCGGGACCCGGATGGATATAGCAGAGAATGACTAGGTCGAACTTTTGGTCTTTTTGTTTGCAAGCGTTGAGATATTCACCGATCTCACCTACCTCGCTCCGGACAGTAAGTCCTTTCGCCTTGGCATCGGCTTCGAGCTTAGACAGGCCGACAGATGACGCGTCCACTGCCGTAACCACCCAGCCCTGACTTGCGAGCCAAAGGCTGTTGCGTCCCTCGCCCGCTCCTAGATCCAGTGCGGAACCGGGATTAATCGCCGAGACTAGGTCGACAAGAGACTCGTCCGGCTCCATCCTGAACACTCTTTCGGTAGCCGAATAACGTTCATCCCACTGCGCGGCAATTGCCGAATGCTTCGGCTTCGAGTGCTCGAAATCCAAATTCACGATTCTCCTTGCAACTTCTTCATGTGGCTCATCTCTCCGGCCTCGGCAATCACGCGGAACGAAGAGAGTCCGCCACCTTCTCAAGCATGTCTGCAGCTTCTTGACCCAGTTCGGACAGCTCCGAAGAGGGATCGCCGGACGAACCAAGGAGTTCTCTCGGGTCAGCAATGACCACTCGTGTAGCCGACTCGCCATCCGGCTCAAGAACCACGTTGCAGGGCAGCGCCAGCGAGACACTTGGGTCAATCTGTAACGCCCTATGAGCGAAATTGGGATTACACGCTCCAAGTATCTTAAGGGGGCTGCGCTCGATATCCAGCTTCGCTTTCAAGGTTGCCGAAACGTCGATTTCGGTCAATACTCCGAACCCTTGTCCCGAGAGTGCCTCCCGCACCAATTCCTCAGCTTTGTCCATCGGCAGTGCCACAGTTGCTTCAATGCCCTTCATTTGTCTTCTCCTATTGACCTTTAGCTCTGTGTCTGGTTCTCTGCGCTGACCTGCTCGTCGATCTTGCGCCTGACATCGTCCATATCCAGGTCTTTAACTTTGCCGATCAACTCTTCGAGCGCAGCGGGGGGCAGTGCTCCGGGCTGCGAGTAAAGAAGGATGTTGTCCCGGAATGCCATCAGGGTTGGTATCGACATGATCCTGAAGCCGGCGGCAAGCTCCTGCTCCGCTTCCGTGTCCACTTTGGCGAAGACAATGTCCGAGTGCTTTTCGGAAGCTTCCTCATAAACGGGGGCAAACATCTTGCACGGTCCGCACCAGCCGGCCCAGAAGTCAACCAAGACCACGTCATTAGAGGAAACCGTCTCGTCGAAAGTGTCCTTGCTCAATGCGACAGTTGCCACTTTGCCCTCCTATCGGATGCCTGCGCATGCCCTCTCGGCTTACGCCCTCGCAATAATTCAACCACAATACCCCCAAGGGTATTCCCTGAGGGCTTCGGGGCCCTGCCCCCTTCATACCGTCCTACGTTGACCGGCACTATAAGCTTTGCTTATGGATCCTCCCGACACCCAGTCCGGCGCGGAATTTGGCGTCCGGACAGGCATACCTGGGCGCGGACTTCCCGGCACTCGCTCGGATACTCCGCTTGGCCCGCTTCCCGACTTGATTTCGTTGGACTTGCTCTTGGGCGTGGGCGAGCTTGGTTCGATTAGCGCCGCGGCAAGATCCCGAGCCATGACCCAACCGGCCGCCAGCATGAGGCTGCGTTCACTTGAGAGCGTGTTCAAGGTTCCCCTACTCGACCGAACCAAGGCTGGTGCGACGCTTACTCCTTCCGGCACAGCGGTGGCTCAATGGGCGGCAGTGGTGATGAACGAGATGCACTCACTCTTGAGGGGAGTTGCCGCCCTACGAGCGGAACGTGGGTCTGAGCTTCGGATTGCGGCCAGTCTCACTGTTGCTGAATACCTGATTCCAGCTTGGCTGAGCAGTCTCGCTTTGGAGTTCCCCGAAACGCGGGCCTCCCTCACAATGGGCAATACGAGAAGGGTCGTCGAGCTCGTCGATTCCGGTTCCGCTGACTTGGGCTTCGTCGAGGGCTATCAAACCCCTAGGCATCTCTCTTCGAAAAAGCTCATCGAAGATGAGTTGCTGGTGCTGGTTGGCCGCGTTCACCCTTGGTCGAAACGCAAACGGGCGTTGACTCCCCAAGAGTTGGCTATGACGCCTCTCGTCCTTAGAGAGCCTGGATCTGGAACCAGAGATATTTTGGAACACGGACTCGCCTCCTTCGGACTTGCGCCGACCCCGGCCATGGAATTGGGCTCGACCACGGCCATCAAGTCGGCTGTCATCAATGGTGCCGGTCCTGGAGTCATGTCGGAGCTGGTTGTCGCAGGCGAGATTTCCGCCGGGCTACTCAGCGCTGTCCCCTGCGAGGGTCTTGACTTGAGCCGCTACTTCCATGCCGTATGGGCCAAGGGGAAGAAGTTACCCCCGCCCGCCGCATTCTTGGCTGAAGTCGCTTCCAAATACGATCGCAAGGTCAATTGAGTATAGTCCTAGAGTGTCCCGGTGCCGGCTTGGATGGCAAGACTTCCGGCGGCGGCAATCACCCAGAGAGCTGCCCCGAAGGCTATCGGACGTAATCCTGTCTTTCTGATCTCGCTTATCCGGGCGGAAAGTCCGATGCTTGCCAAAGCCAACGTAATCGACCATGTTGATAGGCCGGACCAAATATGCTCAGTTCCACTTGGCACCAGCCCTACAGAGTCCAGGCCCACTGCTGCAACGAACGCGAGGAGAAACATGGGGAAGAGCTTCAAGGTTGCTCTAGTACCACGCCGCCCGGCATGCGGTGCCTGCTTCCGGACTGACGTAGACAGATAGATCGAGATCGGAATGATCGCAAGCGTGCGCGCAAGCTTTACCACAACACCGTAGGATGCGGCCGAATGCCCGTAGGAGCTTGACGCCGCAACAACTGACGACAAGTCGTTTACAGCCGTACCCGACCAAAGCCCGAATGCGTGTTGAGACAAACCAAGAGCATGGCCGACAAAGGGGAATACCAAGACGGCGGCAACGTTGAAGACGAAGATGGTGGCTATCGAATAACTCACATCTGCGTCGTCGGCGTCGATAACCGAGTCGGTGGCTGCAATAGCGGATGCCCCGCATATGGCCGTCCCGACCGTGATCAATGTCCTCAGATCGCCGTCGACTCCGGTTATCCGGCCACCCAACCATCCCGCCCCGAGAACGATTGCGAGCGTACCGATAAGGACAGGGAGCGATTGCCCGCCGATCGACACAACGGTCTGATATGACAGCCCAAGTCCAAATAGGACGACCGAAGCCTGAAGAACCCTTTTTGAAAGGAATACAATCCCCGGTGCCCAAGCATTGGGTATCGAAAATAACGACGCAACCAGCAACCCGAGACAGATAGCCACTACCGGAGCCCCTACGAAACCCAGAAAGTGTCCCGCCAAGGTCGCCGACGAGGCGACGCCAATTGCAAGAGTCACGCCAACGAGGGGGCCTACTGATGCCTCGAATGTCGCTCTTGTGCCTCTCCGGGTAACTGCAGCTTCCACATATGCCATTCTCCTGTGGAGTGTCCCCACGATGAAGAGGGGAAATCCTTAGAAGGTTATAAGCATTCCTTATATGTCGGCGGGTATCCTGATGGCGGCAAGCTGCGTGCCCTGAGCCACAACTCTTCCCGTAGAGTCCCATACGAAACAGGCTTCGTCGACTCTCCCGGCATCGATTACGTTCGCTCTTTGCAGGATCCTAACGGGTCCCGGTTCGGGTAGTGCCCTCACATATGCGGTCAGCTCCAAGGTAGGAACCCAACCGGTAGGCTGGATGTCGAATGTTGCAGGTGGAAAAGCGTCAACAGCAAAAAGCAGCGATGCCGGGTTGAATGCCTTGTCCTTAGGGAGCTGAAGCCAACCCTTCAGCTCGCCCACACCGGAAGACTCCCCCCTGGTAAAGCCCGCTGTTGAAGGGTCAATCCTGATGTCTATCTGGTGGAGCAACGATACGCCGGGATTTGCGTTCTTGCCTATCTTCAGAGGGATGCAATCTTCGAACGGCGCCACAACAGGAACCGCTGAATCTGATTCCCAAAAGGGCTTTGCCGATTCACTTAGATCCGAGACGGTGAACAGCGCTTCCACGCAGTTCTTACCCTCCTGAATCATGCTGGCCCGAACCTGGGACGCCGAGCGACCCGCTCGCAGCACTTCAGTGAGGACGGTAACTTCCCCGGAGCTTGGTGGCCTCAAATAATGGGAGCTGGCCGCGATTACGTGCTCGTGAGTGCTGATCCCTTGAGCACACTTGGCCATAATCGCCAACAGGTATCCTCCGTTGGGCTTTCCAAGGATTGTCCATGCACCGTCAATCTCTGCCGCGAATACCCCATTGCCTTTGTCCGTGATGGCGCTTGATTCTTCGAAGGATCGAATAGGTTGAAGCTCTTCAGCCATTCTCTGCGACCCCTGCGGAAGTTCTCTCCATGCGAGCGATACTAACGAATCGCGAGCGTACGGCCCTCTTCCAATCGGATGCCCACGGGTGGAGCATCGGTGATCAGCTCATAGCCCCGTCCAGGCTGCTTTGGGGCGATAAACCATCGGGTTGGCAATTACGGTACTCAAAACATCCAAGTGGCCAACACCCTAGGGACCAATTCCCCTGGATACCCCACCCCGTATCTAATAGGCTGGCCCCAGGAGGTACGGAATGACACGCGAACCAATCGCAATCAGACGGAATCTACTCGTAGCTGCAGCGGTGATCGTCGCGGCGTTGGCTTCGCTCACCGTCCTCGTGGTTGCGAACCAAAGGGGGCTACGCCTTTCGGCACCAGGTATCAACAATGGCGCGAGCATCGGCACAATCAGCAGCTGTGAACCGGCTTCGACAGTGGGGAGCGTAGTCGAAGTTGGACTCTATGATGCAGGAGCCATGGGCGGCTCGGGTGGAGGAATGATGGGCAATTACGGCGGACTTGGGATGGGAATGCTGCACCTGAACGCGACCCCCTCGACCGTTCCAGCCGGCAAGGTCACTTTCATTGCAACCAACTATGGTGCCCTCAACCACGAGATGCTTGTGATGCCCCTCACGCCTGATGGACTGGGCACCCGTGCGATCGGGGCCGATGGCAAGATTGACGAAACGGGCAGCCTAGGAGAGGCGTCCACATCATGCGGTATGGGTCCGGGCAACGGGATATCCCCAGGAACAAGAAGTTGGGTAACGATTACGCTGAAGGCGGGCGCATACGAAATCCTCTGTGACCAGCCATGGCACTATGCGGATGGCATGTACACCGAATTGAAGGTAACAGGCTGACCCTTCGGTCTATTCGGGGAGCTTCTCCAGCCCGCTGCCGAGCCTCTTGCCGATCAGCCCAGCACGCTTAGCGGGAAACGCTAAGCGTGCGATCGCAGTGCTTTGGCATACCACTCCCAGGCGTCGGCGACGTCGTCTGGAGCTTGATTGGGCGGCCATCCGTTGACAATGCCTACGAGCCTCCAATACCGGGCAACCCGGCGGTCGGTGAAGGCTTCAATTCGCTCGGCCGCTGAGCTTCGGTCTTCGGGATCCTGGGCGCCCAGCGCTTCGATTTGCTCAACAATCTCCAAGGCAGTGATGGAGGAAGGATCCATGCCGGCCCGATTCGCCGGTCCCGCAAGCTCGCCAACCGCCTTTCCCATTTCAAACTGTTCCGCATCAGGTTGAGGGCCTTCGGACTGAGCTCGGTCGGCCATTTTCCGGCTCGACTCGATAAAGTCGGGATCCATCAATAGCTCTGCCAGCTCCACCCATGCCGCGATCTGTTCGGGTGTCGGGTCTTCCGGAAGCTCGGGTGCCGCCATTCGCATCCGTTCGGCAACACCGTTCGGGCTTTCACCGAACACCGCATCCAAGTAATCGTCTACGATCTTTCGCCTTTCGTCGTTTGAAAGTCTGGCCATGTCAGTCATTAATTCGAGCTCCTTGCTACTCTTTGATTCGATGAACAGGTGAAGTACCGACCTTCTAAGCCGTAGAATCCTGATTTGGGCGTCCAAGGCTTTGGCGTGCCTCCGGGCAATTTCATCGAGCGTCTGCTCATCAGCCAGTACACGCTTAATGTCATCGAGCCCTACGCCTAAGTCACGCAGAGCGCGAACCAGCCTGGCCTTTGCAACCGCCTTCGCTCCATATGTGCGGTAGCCGGCCTCACTACGCCCCTCTTCGGGAAGCACCCCGGCGTCAGCGTAATAGCGAAGGGTCCTCACCGACAGCCCGGTCTTCGATGCGAGTTGGCCAATCAACATTGCTTTGATCTTTACGTATCCACCAAGTGGAGAGTCAAGGGCTTGGTTGAAGTTGTTTATAGGCGAGAGAAGTTGAGTTCGCAGCAAGGGCGAAACCCCGTGATCGAGAATCGCTTCGGCACGATTACGCATCGCTATGT
>DAIDIS010000211.1 GCA_027451785.1 Acidimicrobiales bacterium | reverse complement strand
AGCTGCGAAACGATCACGGCGACCAAAGCGATGGCCAAGGCTGCTGCAAGACCAACCTTCAAGCCCGTCTTGCTCTCGCTGCTCAATTTCCTAAGCACACAATTGCTGGGGGATAATTGTTGATAATGGCCGAGACAATCCTGCCTAGCCTAGGCACCTGAACGGCGGAACAAGTCATGATCAAATTCTTCGTTTCACTTTTGCCGATTCTGGACCCACGCGCAAAGCGGCGCCTCCTGGTCGCAATGTTGACAATGGCATTCCTCTCCATATTCGAAGGTATCGGGCTGCTCTTGATGCTGCCACTTCTTGAGCTTGCCACTTCGGGGGGAAAGAGCCAGACGTCGGCAACGAGGTTCATAAGCCGTGTCCTCGGGGAGAGCGGTACTCACTTGGAAATCGTCCTTGCGGTCTCGGTCTTGGCCGTCTTCATATTCAAAGACATCGCTGCCGTTGCTCTCACTCGCTGGAACGTATCTTTCTCACTCAAAAACGACGTGGCGATGTTGAAGCGGTTGATGCTCGGGTACCTTGAGGCGCCCTACCGGTTCCATCTGGACCGCAATACAGCCGACATGCAAAGGACTCTCAGTTATTCGGTTCGCCAAATTTTCGAAGCCTCGCTTATCTGGGCGTTCGGGGCCCTGGGAGACATTGTTGCGGTCGCAATCATCGCAGTTGCCCTCCTCATAGCCAACCCGGTCATCGCCGCCATTTCCGCCGCATATTTCACCGGCGTAGTTGTCATTTACCAGCGGCTGATCTCCAAAAAGATGGACCGGTCGGCCAAAGCTCAACACGTCGCCAACGCCGCAAGCCTCAAACTCATGGCCCAGTCCCTTCAGGTTGCCAAAGAGCTGAAGATCCTGCATCGGGAAACCGAAATGGCCGAGGAGGTTGGCCAACTGTTCGACGATCTCATGCCTCATGTGAAGGCAACAAACCTTGCGTCCATCCAACCTCGGTACTATCTGGAACTGGCGTTGCTGGGGGCGACAGGGCTGATTGCACTTGTCTCATCGAAAACCGAGGGTGCATCTCAGGCAATCGCTTTGATCGGCGTATTCCTTGCCGGAGGGTTCAGACTGCTGGCTCCTTTGAACAAGGTCTTCACTGGACGAATCCAGGCACGCTTGGCAATACCGGCCATCGAGCAGGTCAGCGAAGACCTGAAGGCAATCGAACAGACTGAAAGACCAGTTCGTGTTCGATATGGCCATGACGAGAAATCGATGATCACCGCTTCATCAACCGGCACTGACGCGGGTGCAATCCCCGTTCCGGATCAGAACGCCAATTCTGTAATTTCGCGCAATCCAACGATCACGGTCAGCGGCGTGACCTTCAGCTACGTTGCAGGAAGACAGGTTCTCTCCGGGGTGTCCCTTGCAGCTGAACCTGGATCGGCAATAGCCCTAGTCGGAGGTTCGGGTGCCGGAAAGTCGACGCTATTGGACCTGATGCTTGGGCTGCTTGAACCTGACTCCGGTGAGATTGAGATCGACGGCAAATCATTATCGGATCCATCGGCCCGGTATGCGTGGCAGTCCAAGATCGGCTATGTGCCGCAAACGATTTCCTTGATCGACGACACAGTTTCCGCAAACATCGCTCTGGGAGTACCTCCCGGCCAAGTTGACCAGGAAAGGCTCGCCAAGGCCGTCGAAAACGCTGAGCTGGGTGAGCTGATTGCGTCACTACCCGATGGCCTGAATGCCGTTGTCGGAGAGCGTGGCGTGCGACTGTCTGGTGGTCAGCGCCAAAGACTTGGTATAGCGCGTGCACTGTATAACGACCCTTCGGTGTTATTTCTGGACGAAGCCACCTCAGCTTTAGACAACAGCACAGAGGCGTCCATCTCCGAGACTTTGAGAGCGCTGAAGGGCTCGATGACTGTCATTACTGTGGCCCACAGACTGAGCACGATCAGAGACAGTGACCGGATCTATTTCATGGAGGCGGGAGCCATCGTCGGAAGTGGAACGTTCACGGAACTGATGACGGACAATGCGGGCTTCCGGAAGCTTGTCGAGCTTGCCAAGCTTCCGGGAGGAACCGAAGAAACCAACCCGGAAGCATCCCGAGAGGATCCTTCAGTTCTCAACGAGGATACCGACGACACTCGTAAGCCGAGGTCCCTCAGAGCTCTCTAGGAGCACGGGTCCAGAGGTACCCCGAAGGCACTAGGACCTGACCAACCTGGTGAACTTCAACTTCACTCTTCGGATAACCGGGCGCCAAATGAACGACCAGAACGCCTTTTCCAAAACAGACCAGGTTTTCCATCCCGATTGGTCATAGCCGAACTCCTTTAGAAGCGCACCGGCCGAGTCTTCGAAGTCCAACCTCTGTAATCCGCTCCATTTAACCCACGACCCACCCTGGTCGCCAAAGAAACCCTCGGGCTCGGATACCTGATAGCCCCTTTTTGCGACTTCGGGGCCCCATACGAATGCCTTTGCGATCAGGGCACTCCGGCCACCTTCGGACTCTGGAAGCGTGGCGGCTTCGACCAGTGCCTTGCCGTCAGCCTCCGTGCACGGCAGCCCTAGGAAGGAAAGCACTTCCGAAATCACTTCCGCTGGGTGTTCTTTGAGACGCTCATAAGACAGCTCGAAGTAGTTCCCGCCTTTATCCGCAGCCCTGGCGGCCTCCACGTGCTTCCTCCATACCTCTCCACTGGAGTAAGTACTCGGCAGCAGCCATGTGCGCCCCCAGGAACGTGATGCTCTGAGCATAGATGCGGCAACGTCCCGGCCATCCCTCACGATATGCACGAATCTCGCCTCAGGGAAAAGCTCCATGATCATCGGAACGTGCATTGAGTTGGGCGGGTCCTTGTCAAGCACAAGGCTCGCAGTCGGCTTGAGCAGGAGCGTGCTTTCGTAGACTTTCGAAGCAAACTCACGCAGGAGGTCGAGGAATTCGGTTTCGGAAATTACACTTGCAAGGCCGGTAAATCTGGCCCTTCTCCATAAATCCAAGTCGTTCAGGGGCTGGTCACGCCATCTCGAATAGAGTGGTGCCACATATTGGTACATCAGCTTTGTCTCTTGTGCCGTCGCGATGCTTTCATGGCAGCCAAGTAGCTGTTGCAGCCAGGTGGTCCCGCTCCTAGGAGCGCCGAGGATGAACACCGGATTCAAAGGTCTGTCTGTCGTCATCTACTCCAAGCACTTCCTCCACTTCGCCCACGCCTCTCGCCGGCGTACCTTCCAAATATCTCAATCGACCTTGACACTCCGAGGCGCCTTACGAAGTTCGGGTACCTGCTGTCGTAACCGAAGTCCGACCACCAAGTCTTAATCGACTCTGCAAAGCTGACCGGGCTCATGCCGGTAATCGTCACAATCGCCTCGGACTCCTTCACGATGCGCCGCAGCAACGCTCGCTTACCTTGGCTTCTTCGGTGACTATCGTCAACGACAAGCGCCGGGTCGAACACTATTCGATATCCTCGCTTCACGATACGATATGACCATTCCTTGTCCTCGCAGGCGGTTAGGCCTTCGTCAAAGGGTTCTTGCTGCCACACGGATCTCCGCCACGACGAGGCGTGATTCGCAAAGCCCCAATACGGGCTTACATCCAGCAATTCTCCACCAATCGTAAGCGGTCTCGCCAAGTGACCTCCGCTTGGGGCCTGAGCCGATCCATTGGTCGCAGCCACTTTCTCGTCGGAGTAGTGCTTGAGCGAGTCTTCGATCCAGGTAACGCTCGACGCCGAACAATGGCTCGAAAGAGCGAAGACAACGTCACCGCTCGCCGACTCTGCACCCAAGTTCAATGCACCGCCATACGAGAACTCGTCTGGAGAGATCTTCAAAATTTCATCTGCTAACTTAGCGGAGATCTGGAAAGTGGAGTCAGTGGACCCTGAGTCCACCACAATCAGCTCTGCGTCAACACTCTGGCGCTTCAAGCTCGATAAAGCGGCTTCCAAGGTTGCTTCGCTGTTCTTGGTCCGCACCACTACGCTGGCACTCAAGCTCCCCGACCCCCCGGCAGCGCTCACTTCACATACCCGTGGCGGCCGTCCAGAGCCTCGTACATCTTTTGCGCGTTTTCCGGAGTTATCCCGCCGGTTACCGTCCAACCCTCCAGAGGGTACTTGGGCGAATCTTCGAGAAACTCAAAATGACGCTTCTGAAATTCGTCGTTATTGCCCACCACCCTCATAGGATTCCCTGCGACGATCGCTCCTTCAGGGACATCCCGATTTACAACAGTTCCGGCGCCAACTATGGAGTCTGCTCCTATGGTCACTCCGGGAAGGATTATTGATCCTGCACCTATGAAAACCCCTGGCCCAATCTTCACCCTTGCGATCCGGGTATACCCCACCCTATGTCTGGGCGCAGCGTCATGAGCCAACACGATCACCCTGGGCCCAAATCCGGTTCCGTCACCGATCTCGATCAGCCAGCAAAACTCCGGGTCAATCATCACTCCGCTCGCAAACCTGACCTTGTCGCCGATCTTCGCTCCCCGGGCCTTCAGCATCTCGGCGTCTACGTCTTGCCTTACCCTGGACCTGACCCACTGGACCAAAGCCTTCGGGTTGGTGATCGTCTTGGCTGAAAGAGTCATGAAATTGGGCTCAAAGTTCGATAGTAGACGGACTCGGAATCTTGGGACACTCAATCCTACCCCCTAATCGGCTCGCCCATTTCCTCGGATTTTCCTCTTTCTACTTGCTGCAAATAAGATGGTTGCACGACGATTATGGTGGGGTGGATCGAGGGGGATCCGGCCATTCTGGCAATCGGGGAAATTATCTCCTGGATTCACCGAAATTCCCGGCACTCGGGTTCCAACAACAAGTAGATCAAAATAACTAATACCAACTACCACCGAGGTTGATTGCAGAAAATGGCCGTACAAGAAGTTGCAGAACGGAAAGCCACAGCCATGGACAATGCTCCGGGTCAGGTTAAGTACTTCGACCTCGGCGGCGCTATGCGCAGCTATTGGATCGCAGTGGTGGTCCTGGTAGTTGCGGGTTTGGCAGCGGGGATCGGAGCTGCCTCGTTCCGGCACCCCACTTATATGGCTGAGGCAAAGCTCAATGTCGGAAGTTCGGGAATATCGTCCAACTCGATTCCGGGGTATGCGCAGGCGGTACAGCAGCTTGCCGGCAACATGGCTGAGACCGGTAGCTCCGACTCAATCGTCAGTGACGCGTCGACGGCCCTTGGCTTGTCACTAGTCCATAACACCGCCGGGCAAATCGTCATAGCGGGATATCCGCCCGCCCAACACGCCAATACGGCCAAGGCCGGGGGTAACCCGACGGGGCATGGCTCTGCGTCCTCGAAGGCGATTACGTCCAATGCGACAAGGCCTTACAAGAACCCAAGTGGCTACGTGCAGATTTCCGGCGTTCCACAGTCGTCAATCGTGCTCATCGATGCGACAGCCTCGTCGAAGGCCCTAGCCGTCAGATTCGCACAGGACGTCGCAAACGCAATTGTCAAATACACTTCAACTCCCGTTAACAACTCACCGTTGCAGACTCAGTACCAGACGGTTGCCAAGCAGTATGAAAGCGACAGTGCTACAGCAGACTTGCTGGCAAGTCAGCTCAGCCAGCTAGAGGTGCCGAACTCACCCTTGGCCGGACAGTTCCCGGGAGCCGCGCTCCAGACACAGATAAGTAACGTTCAGCAACAATTAGTTCAGGCAAGAACTGCCGCCGATATCGACAAGGTACAGATGACGAGCATCGGTGCTGAGCTTTCGTCCAGTACTCCTGGGCCATCAACCTCCCTAGTCAACTCAGCAATTTCCGATGGGACCAACAAGTCCTCCCGACTACAGGAGTATGGCTCGGCCGGTGCGGTGGCTGGGCTGCTTATTGGGATTCTGGCCGCAATAGCCCTTGAGCGACGAGGTCGCAGGAAGCTGAATGTCGCTTCTTAGCCCAATAGCAATCTCGCTTGCGCTCGCAGCAGCGCTGGCGGCCGGAATCCTGGTGTTTTGGAGAATAGCCACCAGGTTCGACCCATCGTTCTTTTTCTTCTTCTATTTCGCGATCGAAATCTTCTCCGGGTGGTTTCACTACATTCACGTGCCGACCGGCTTTGACCGCGCCGTCCTCGTGGCCGGTCTCGCCACATTGTGGATCCGTCGGGGCGAACTGAATCTCAAAGGAGCCTTGAAGCTTCGCTTCGAACACTGGCTGATGATCGCGCTGGTGATCTACGCCACGCTTTCGGCCATTTTTGCGCATACATTCAGCACTCAGAACGGGTTCTTCGCCATTCTGGACAGGCTGGGTGCCGTACCATTTCTCATCTATTGGCTCGGGCCCGTCATCTTCAGAGGCGAGAAGCAACGGAGAACTTTTCTGGCTCTTTTAGTTTGCATGGGGGCATACCTCTCATACGTTGCAATCATGGAGGGAACCGGAAACCTTCATCTGATTTTCCCTTCTTACATCCAGAATCCCGCACTGGGCATCCATTTTGGCCGCGCAAGAGGTCCGTTCCTGGAAGCGACTGCGGACGGAATCGCCCTATTTGCTTGCGCCGTAGCTTCCGCAATTGCCTACAGGCTTTGGACGAGTAAGCGGCTCAAGTATTTCGCAGTCGGAGTTGGTGTGGCCTGCCTTATCGGCGACGCGTTCACCTTGACTCGTGAAGTGTGGATTGGCGCAGTCCTGGGGATATCCGTCACTTTGGTTGCGAACCCGAAACTAAGGCGCTTCCTAGTCCCGTCCCTGGCCGGAGGACTGGCTGCCGTCGGAGCGATCCTCTTGGTGGATAGGTCGTTTCTCATTCGTGCAGAGAGCCGGACCACTTCCACCCTCCCCGTGTGGGACAGGCTCAACGTCGCTGAAGGGGCGCTCCGGGCAATTCAGGCTCACCCGCTCTTCGGGATCGGTTGGGAACGGTTCCTCGCCATCGGTTACCTCTACCAGCGGCAAAGCCCAGCTTTTCCCTTAACCAAGGCTTCGCTGGAAGTGCACAATCTCTTCTTGGGCGATGCCGCCGGTATGGGAATTCTCGGCCTTGTGCTCGTGTTATCGGTAATCGCTTTTGGACTCGGCAAGGCGATCTTCTCCGGCAAGAGTCCCCAGATCGACCCCTGGAGATTCGGGTTGTTAGCGCTCGCCATCTGCTGGCTCACGGTTGCCAATTTCAGCCCGATGGCTCCGGCATTTCCGACACTTTTGCTCTGGACTTGGGCAGGATTGGTGGCTGCTGGTAGAAACTTGGGTAACCAAGACTCTCCGTACACGATAGAGAGGATTGAAACCAAGGTAGGCCACTAAGTTGATTTTTAGCACTGAGAGTAAAGTCGACCACGCTCCGTGCCGACACCGTTGAGATGACCCCCATGCGAACGATCATGAGTCGCAGGGTCGGGCGAAGGACGTGCTCATTGACGGCGGCAGTAATCACCCTTGTATCGCTATCGACCCTAGTACTCCCAGAAATCCCCGCCAACGCCTACATGACGAACTACGACGTGAGGCCCTATTCACCCACCAGCTTCTGGAACACACCTCTTCCAGCCACTACTCCTTCCAGCCCTACCACCGCCTTTCTCGGGCCACAGGTAGCCGCCGAAATATCCAAGTTCTACGGCCATGCCGCACTGAATACTTCGAGCTACTCGCCTCCGGTCTATACGGTGGATTCGAGTCAGCCTGCTGTAAAAGTTGCACCCTGGAACTGCCAGAACAAGACCTGGATCGATCCAAACTTCGTCGCCCAGATCTCGGCGGTCCCCATTCCCCCTAACGCCGTTCCGGCGTCTGGGACCGACTCTGAAATGGTCATCTGGCAACCTTCGACGAATACGGAATGGGACCTATGGAAAGCGCGGAAGACCTCTTCCGGGTGGGAAGCCTGCTGGGGCGGAAAGTTGACCAACATTTCAAGCGGCTACGGCTCATTCCCAGCCCCCTATGGAGTTGCGGCGTCAGGCCTCGGTGAGCTCGGCGGGTTGATCAGGGTCTCCGAGTTGCAAAGCGGAGTGATCGACCATGCCCTCGCCATGTCGGTTGTGCTTACAATGCACGGCACGAAGTCTTGGCCCGCAGACCGTACGGATGGTTGGTCCACATCGGCGGACGCAATCCCCGAAGGATTGAGGTTCCGGCTTAACCCCGCCGTAAACCTCGCAGCTCTGGGGCTTTCCAAGCCCGTCTACGCAATCGCAAGAGCCATGCAGGTTTATGGACTGGTCATCCGCGACACAGCCGGGTCAGTGGCTCTATACGCAGAAGGTCCGGAGTCGTTCATTGCAGCGGGTCAACCAAACCCGTATACAGCGATATTCGGATCTACGCCGTCGTGGAAAATCCTGGACGGGATTCCTTGGTCCCAGCTCCAAGCGTTGCCGATGAACTACGGTCAGCCGTAAAGGCAAGACGCAAAAAGCTCCGACAGCCTTCGAGCGGTGGCTTCCGAATTAAATTCGGAAAACACCTTCATTTCGGCATTTGCAACCAGCCGGTCGCAAAGTGATTTGTCGCCCAGTAGCCTTCGGAGTGCCTCTGCCAGAAGATCCGCTCGCCCCGGAGGGACCAGCAACCCGGATGTACCATCCGATATCAGCTCCGGAATTCCCGCGATGATGGTCGAAACCACAGGTACCCGCAAGGCCATCGCTTCCATCAGGACCACCGGTACGCCTTCTGCGAAGCTCGCGAGAACGAATACATCCGAGTCGGCGACAAGTTGAGGTACCTTGTCCTGGCCGACGGACCCGAGAAGCTCGACGCTGCTTCCGAGATCCATTGCGTCGATTTCCTTTTCGATGCCGGCCCGCTCCGGCCCGTCACCCACCAAGACCAATCGAGCGTCGACCCCTTCCGACCGTAGGATGGCCAGCGCATGCAGGACGACATAGTGACCCTTTTCCGGTACAAGGCGGCCAACTGTGATGAGCCTTAAAGGCCGGGCAGGCGGAGAAGTTGCTGTAGCCGAAGGTAGCTCTGGCCCTGCTCGCGTTTCGCTCCTCAGGCCAGCTTGGGGAAAAGACCCAGCAGGGTTTGCAGAGCGAACTTTGGACAGCGGAATTCCACAATGCACGACTTCGAACTTCGGCCAAGTACTAGGTGGAGTGATCGCCATTAGCTGGGACCTACAGAAGTCACTGATACAGATCACCAAACGTGCCGACAGAGCCTTGTCCGCCAGCCGGAACTCCCTCACGTTCGAAAACTCGGTCGGACCGTGCATGGTGAAGCTCCAACTCCAGCCGTCCTTCTTTCCGTCGACCAGTCCGGCGCTGTTTGCGTACCGAGTGACTAAATCGCAAACATCGGAGGCCACGTTCGCGAAATGAGCGTGGAGATGGCGGATTCCCTGTTTTGAGCAATGCGACCATACGACTAAGGACTCTGCAAAGTAGAAGGCCCCCCAGAGCCGATTCTTGAATCCTGGGTTGGTTCTCCTGACGGCCCATCTCAATACAGAGAAATATGCCTTGGGCCTCAGCATTGCCTTGAGGTGAGCAGGAATGATCGTGCTCGCCTTGGGCGGGAGGATGTAAAAAGTCGTCGCAGCGTCCTGTTTGTCTTGCGGAGCCAGGATCTCGTCCGCAGACGGAGTGCGTACAGACACCACATCGACTTCGACGCCTAAGCCTCTGAGCGCCGTGACTTCCCTTGAAATAAACGTATGAGAAACCGTAGGGAAGCGACTTACGACGTAGCAAACTTTCAATGCGCCTCCGGCTTCTCGCTCAATGGCCACCGTGGTCGCATCGTCTTCACGGTTTGCCCTTCACTCACGCTCAAGAAAGCATAGTGAAATGGAAAGTAACCCGAAGACGACCATCATGGGAGTGAATTTTGACCCCATTTCCGAATATGATCTGATCGATCAGGTGCTCTCCGACTTACAGTCGGGGCTGGGTGGGAGGATCGTTACTTGTAACACAGATATCCTTCGAGGAATTCTTGCCAACCCAACTGTCTCTCAATCGATCAGGGACAGCGATTTCCTGGTAGCAGACGGGATGCCGGTTATCTGGGCTAGCCGGATCGCAGGACGACCCCTGCCAGAGAGAGTGACCGGGGCTTCGCTGATAAATACCCTGGCTTCAGCGGCTGCCCAGCGGAGCATAAGGATGACCATTGTCGGCGGGGAGGCGGGAGTGGCAGACAAAGCGTGCAGCGTCTTGAGGTTGCAGCACCCAGGGCTGGATGTGGAGGGGTACTTTCCGGCTTTTGGCTTTGAGGAGGACGACACACAGTTCGGAGCGCTGGCAGCTTTCGTATCCTCGCGATCTCCTTCCATCGTATTTTGCGGTTTCGGGTTTCCCAAGCAGGAATTGGTGATCGATAGACTTCGGGCGATCACACCCGATTCCGTTTACGTCGGTTCGGGAGCAAGCGCCAACTTTGTCGCCGGGGAAGTGTCCAGAGCCCCCGAGTGGATGCAACGAACCGGTACCGAATGGTTACATAGATTGTCGAAGGAGCCGGGAAGGCTCGCACGGAGGTACCTTCTGGACGACGCTCCTTTTGCCTTCAAGATGATTGTCTGGGCGATACGGGTCCGTTTCGGCTTGGGATCGGACCGATAGCTTCAGCTAGCCCCCACGAGAGGTTTCGTCACGCTCCCAAAGGGGGCGCGAACCGGGTGCCTTGTCCCTCCCCAACGCCGAAAGTATCGAGTGGATCGCCCTTGACCATCCACTTTCCCCGATCTTGTAGTTGGCTACGAGCTTCGCCGCTACATTGATGCCAAGGTACGTGATTGCATCGACCAGAGTTTCCGGACGAGAGGCGAGGCGCAAAAGCGCCTTAGTGCCACCGCCGGTTTCGCCCATTCCGGAATATCCGCGACTGGCCAACTCGAGGTTGCCTCGATAGACCCTCGTTCTGACCCTGAACAACCCTCTTAGAGTCTTCGGCGGGAAGATCGTAAACGAGCTACCCGCAATAACAACTCGCTCATCCCCACTAAAAAGCTGCATAACGAACTGGTCGTCAGCGGTTATTCCAGGGAACTCGCCAAATCGCTCCCGACCATCGCGCGACAATCCATAGAGACCACTACCGACCATCGAGTCCTTAAGATACGGCATCATCTGCCAAATTCGGTAGAAGGACTTGACCACCCGCGAGCATCCCTCCAACTCGAATCGAGGAGGTAGAGAGCCACAAAGTCCCTTGCTGTCACCCAAGGCCACAGCAAGCGCCCTAAGCGAGTCGGCATCGACGGTAACGTCGGCGTCGAGGTACATTCGAGGAAAGATTGAAGTAGCCCGGTCACCCGCATTCAGCGCCCCGGTCTTCGACGCTGCTTCGAGCTCGACCAACTTCACTTGCGGAAACTCATTCCGCACGATTGACGCAGTCTCATCGCTGCACCCATTGCATGCAACTACGATCTCCGAACCCTCGTCAAGCAGATTTACGAGTGGCTCAAGACACCTCCGGATCACCGATTCCTCGTTGAAAGCCGGGATTACCACCGAGAACCTAGGAGGCTCCACGCCCTGGCTAGGAATGACCGGCTTGCTCACTCTCGTTCGCCGACAAGGCGGCCATGGTCACGTCCCATACCCCTTTACGGTAGTGAGTTCCCAAGTACCTGCTCAAGACCAGCTCCCGGCCCCGCTCGGCCATCTGAGTTGCCTCGACACGGTTCTGCGGCGCGAGGACCCAGAGGATTGATCGCCTCAGGGCTTCGACTTCCGGTTTGACGATTATGGCTACGCTCTCGTCGACGTGATCCCTGACCCCCAAAGAATCCGTAACCACCGTCGGTCTGGCCAGTCGCAGCGAGTTCAGGTAGGTGGCTTGCCCTGCACTCCTCGGAGCATCCCTTAACGCGGTAACGGTAGCGGCGGCACCCGCCATAGCTGCGTTGTAGTCCTTCTGTTCCAGCCAACCCCATTTCACATTTGGCGGAAGGCCCGGCGGGCAGCTCCTCGAGGTGGCTACAACCAAGCGAATGCCGGTGCCCTTGACCGCCTCCAGAAGGAGGTCGAAATCCCTGTATGAGGATCCCCCGGCAAATACGTAGGAGCTAAGCTCGCCGACCCCTTTGATCACTTCCTTTGCGTTCAGCTGCTCGGACAAATGACCAGTCGTGGGGACCGTGGCGGCGGCTTCGGTGGCGGCGACGTTGGCCGCATCGCCAGCTGCGGCTTCGGCGTTGGCTGCGGCTTCGGCCCCAATGGTTGCGCAAAAAGGCACGAAGTGCACTCTCGCCACTCCAACCCCCCACCTTGAAGGGAATTCCTTTGCCTCTCCGGTGGAAAGAACGCAGTAGTGAACCCTATCGCTGTCCATGAGCTTCACCGCTGCCCTTGCGACCATAGGCAACGCCTTGGCGATCAACGGAGCTTTCCGGGCCAATGATTCGCTTCCCACATCCCAAGTGGCGTCGTGCAACACGACGACGGCGCGGCTCCTTAGAAATCTCAACAGGATTGCCAGGATCTGTTCGGCGTATTTGCGGCGAAAACCGCAACTACCAAGAAGGATCACGGCATCGGCTCTCCTGCCTCGCCTCAAGCCTTCGGAAACGAAGCGGAAAAGGCCGGAATTACGTGACTCGACTACCTCTACAGAATTACCGGGCCATGGGCCGGTCATTGTAGCCAGCACTTTCACATCCGCCATTTCAGGGGTCATACTCATGCGCTTATGGTCATCCTGCTGGGAGTTCATTCACTTCCTGGTCGCTCCGAGGCCGGACGCATTGTCGTTGAGCAGGCATCCCTCTCTCCCGGTAGGCGCCGGTAGCACCGGCTTGGGTATCATTGTTTGAACTGATTTCACACCCAAAGAGATAGTAGCTAGCCCTCTGGGATTTCGCAGTGCGCCCCCTCGCCCGAGAGACCGCCCCGCAAGAGCGCAATAGCTATGCCGCTCATCACGGGTCGCAAGGAGAAATTTTCAAGTTGACCACTTCTTCAGGGACAGAGTCCGGATACTCATCCGAAGCCGACAACGTCATCGTGATCGGTGGTGGCCCGGCTGGGCTGACGGCCGCGTACCAGCTCGGAAAGGCGGGAAAGACCGGTGCGGTTCTCGAAGCCGACGACATGGTGGGTGGAATCAGTCGTTCGGTCGAAAGAGACGGTTGGCGCTTCGACCTCGGCGGGCACAGGTTCTTCACCAAGGTTCAAGCCGTGGAGGATCTTTGGCACGAGATCCTTCCTGACGAGGATTTCCTTCTTAGGCCAAGGATGAGCCGCATCTACTACCGCGGCAAGTATTACGACTACCCACTGAAGGCTTCCAATGCATTGAAGAACCTGGGAGTCTTTGAGGCGGCTCTCTGCGTTGCATCCTGCGCTTGGGCGAACATCCACCCGCCTAAGGACCAGTCGAACTTCGAGGGTTGGGTTACCGCCCGCTTTGGAAGGCGCCTATACGGGCACTTTTTCAAGACATACACCGAGAAGGTCTGGGCGGTTCCAGGAGACAAGCTCCAAGCT
>DAIDIS010000210.1 GCA_027451785.1 Acidimicrobiales bacterium | reverse complement strand
CCCAGGAAGGTTCGAGATGGTTGGCGATAAGGACACAACACTCGGGACCTGACCGCCGGAACCCGCGAAGTAGTGAAGACCATTCATTGCCGCCGTGATCATTGAAATACCTTTCTTCGACTTTCTTGCTACGCAACCCTTCCGACGCACAACGCCTTTGCCGGTGGATGCGGAAGCAACTCGATGCCGGCCCACTTGCCCGGCTCGCTAACTAAATGCCGGGCGGGTTGGCCCGGAGTCGAACTCAGGTTGGGAATTTTTCGTTGGGCAACGAGATCGACGAGATCGACGGTGTCCGCTCAGCCGGTCCGGGTCCGTTGAATTTCAACCTAAGGAAGCCAAATCTGTTACATTGCTCCCCCATGAAAGTGCTCTTGGCGGTGAGCGCTGCTTTCGTGATGCTTATGGCGGCGGCGGCGGGTGGAATGTCGGTTGTTTCAGGTTGGGCAACGTCCCTTGGTGCTCCACCAAGTGCTGACGCCCTTCAGTCCATACCCCCTTCGATCCTCGGCTATTACGAGGCGGCGGCCACAACCTGTCCGGGAATGGCTTGGCAGCTTTTGGCGGCAATTGGAACCCTGGAGTCGAGCAATGGGCAATCAAATGCTCCTGGAGTTCATTCCGGCCTCAACTACGCTGGCTTGGCCGCCGGTCCTATGCAATTCGAGCCAGCCACCTTTGCTGAATATGACCACCCGATAGCCCAGGACAGCGCTCCCACACCTGTTCCCCCCGGAATCTCGCCTCCCGATATATACGACCCCGTAGATTCGGTCTATGCCGCAGCTAGGTACATGTGCGCTCTTGGAGCCGCTGACCCAAGCCAGGTACCAAGCGCCTTGTTTCAATACAGCGGGGGATCGGATAGCTATGTCCAAAAGGCACTTTTGCTGGCCTCTCAATACACGGGAGCTACCAGCACGAGCGAGGCGGGTAACAGTGCGGGAGCCGGCCAGATCGGCACCATCGTCCAGACCGGACTTTCAGGCCTTACGGGCGGGGCCTATTCTGCGTCGGCGATGCACGCGGTGCTTTTTGCTGAGAGCGCATTGGGAACGCCGTATGTGTGGGGAGGCAATGGACCGGGTGGCTTTGATTGCTCGGGCTTAGTCTGGGCCGCATACGAAGGTACTCCGGCACAGTTCCCGAGGCTTGGCGCAGCAGATGAGTACAACGCAACCAATCCTTTGCCTCCATCTCAGTCGCCGACACCCGGCGATCTCGTATTCTTCGCGGATGCCTCAGGCATACAACACGTCGGCATCTACGTTGGCAACGGGCAAATGATCGATGCCCCCCACTCCGGTTCGGTAGTCCGCTTCGATCCCTTCACTCCGTCTCCAGGCGCCTTATGGGGAGACGAGTGGTACGTAGGTGCAAGTGCGCCGGGAAGCACATCTTAGAAAACAAGTCCTGCAAGCCGACAGAGTGCCGGTAAGCCAGGGGTTACGCCTTCGCCTTAGGCGGCTCGACGATCAAGTCGGCCCTCTTCCACAGGCCGTGGCTCATTTGTCCTATTGTGGTGTGCGTGACCGTGACGAAGTTTGCAACTTCATTCCGCGTCCCAATCGCCCATGGCGCCGGTACTCTGGCAGCAGTCAAGAAGCCGAGTTCCGGTTTCCTGTCCCTACACCCGTTCGAGCTCAATTTGAGCCAGAGGAACCTTAGTATCGCCGTCGTATCGGCGGCGGCGCTGGTTCTGGTTCTTTTGGTACTTACGATTCGGTTGGCCATAGCAAGACGTTCGATGCGAAGGCGTCTTTCATCGGTCACCGCCAGGCTGGGGAACGATATTTACTCGATCATCCCCGACAAGCTCGAATCAATACTTTCCCAACTCGAAAACGTTGCCGAGGAAGCCACAGGGACGGTGACGGATTCCGGAGCCGAGGTCACGCGCCTTCGCAGCGCCTTGGACCACGTGCCGCTAGGAGTCATCATCTGCGACGAAGAAGGCAACGTCATCTTTCGCAACGAACGAGCCATGAGGATATCCTCCAGTCGCCATGGCGAAGTCCTTGCCAACCAGGCAATAGAGGAGCTCCTGGCCGACAGTATGGGAGGCAAGCCCGCCGAGCGCGTCCTTGAGCTTTACGGTCCACCACGCGAAACCCTTGTCATGCGCACTGAGCCGATTGAGAACGACCTGAAGCCTCTGGGGGTGGTCGCCGTGGTCGAAGATATCTCTGAGCGCAAGCGGTTGGAGGCTGTTCGCCGTGACTTCGTCGCAAACGTAAGCCACGAGTTGAAGACCCCGGTTGGGGCCATGGCGCTGCTGGCGGAGACGCTCGAAGTCGAGGACGACTCC
>DAIDIS010000209.1 GCA_027451785.1 Acidimicrobiales bacterium | reverse complement strand
TCGGCTGTGATGCGACATGTCGCCGATCTTGTGCCTGATCCGGCGGGTCGTCTTGTACCAATCGGTCTCGCCTCATTCCTAATCGGCTTCTTCACGCTTGTCAGTAAGAAACACGCTGTGTCTCAAATCGTCGGGATCCTTCTCGTCGACAATGGAATTGCTCTCTTTGCCTTTCTGGTGACCTCTGGAGTCCCGATAATGGTGGAGTTCGGAGTATCGCTCGACGTTCTCCTTGTGATCGCGGTCCTTCAGGTCCTGGCGGCTCGAATGCAGGCGAAGTTCGGTGCGCTGGATGTGGACCAATTGCAGGAATTGCACGATTGATGGCCGCCATAATCACTCTTACGCTCCCAATCGTGGCGGGAATCGTGATGCTCATGATCGGATGGCGACCGCCTTCGGCGTGGCTGTGCGCACTGGCAAATGTCGGTGTGCTGGTCGCGGGTGTGATTCTTGCGGCACATGTGGTCCACGGACGACCTGTAGTTGAGTTGGCGGGTTACCTACGTGTTGATGCTCTCAGTGCATTCATGGTGATTGTGATCGGTACGATATCAACCTTGGCGTCCACAGTTGGCGTTCGTTACGTAACTTTGGAGCTCCAGCACGGTCGGACGACTTACCGCCAAGCAACCACCTACTGCGTGCTTGTTCAAGCCTTTGTTGCATCGATGCTGGCCGCAGTGTTATCGGCCAACCTTGGCGTTCTCTGGGTCGCCGTCGAGGCTACGACGATTGCAACTACATTCCTGGTTGGGCACCGCAGGACGCGTGGCTCTCTCGAAGCTTCTTGGAAGTACATCATCATCTGCACGGTGGGAATCGCTACGGCGTTCCTTGGAACGATACTGATCTATCTCGCCAGCCTTCACCAGGGTGCGCATTCGCTGAACGCTTTGAACTGGGTGTATCTCATGGTGACAGCCAAGAACCTCGACCCTGCCACCGTGCGCCTTGGGCTGGGGTTGATTGTTCTCGGCTACGGTACGAAGGCCGGATTGGCTCCAATGCACAGTTGGCTCCCTGACGCACACAGCCAGGCACCCTCCCCGGTATCAGCATTGATGTCCGGCGTCTTGTTGGCGGTTGCCTTTTATGCGCTCCTCCGATTCAAGGCGATCGCCGATATAGCCCTTGGTCACGAATTTCCGCGGATGCTGCTCGTCACCGTAGCACTGGGCTCTCTCTTCATTGCAGCGTCGATGCTCATCTCGCAGCATGACTACAAGAGAATGCTCGCGTATTCCAGTATCGAGCATATGGGTCTCATCGCCCTGGGTGCGGCTGCAGGAACACCGTTGGCAATCTCAGCGGTACTCTTGCACATACTCGGACATGGACTCACCAAGAGCGTATTGTTCCTGGCCTCCGGCGAGATTCTCGAGCAGGAGGGTTCGAGCGAAATTGGCGATATCAAGGCTCTGCTAGCGCGCCGCCCCGCATTGGGAGGCATATTCGGATTCGGGCTGCTTGCGCTACTGGGCCTACCGCCCTTCAGCCTGTTCTCCAGCGAGCTACTGATGTTGCGCGCCGAGTTCCAGGTCGGTTTGGGGTGGGCCGCGGCAATCGCGCTCGTCGCGATGGCTCTGATCTTTATCTCCATAACGACTCACGGACGGCGATTGCTCCTGGGATCACCCGAACCTTCGAGCTTGGCGGCGGTCGATGAAAGTGTGCCGGCAGAGCGACTATTTGTCCCGAATCCTTACGCCTGCCGTACGTCTCCTGCCATAGCGGTTCCTCTAATAGCTGCACTCTCGACTTGTGCAGGAATCGGCGTCTTTGCCTGGCCGATGTCTTCTGTTCTCCACACGGCTGCTCAAGTGGTCGCACAATGACGCCTGTGACCACCGGCGTCAAGGTATCCGACCGGGCGCTCTTAGCAGAAGCGGAACTGCTGCTAAGTGGTGGATACCGGCTCGCACTGGTGGCGGCACACGATGACGGAGACAGCTTCCGGTTGGTATATCTGTTTGTTGCTGGTAATCCCGACCGCCGTGTTGAGTTGCGTGTCGTAATTGCCAAAAGGCGGCCTGAGATTCCTTCTCTTGCGGCGATCTCATTTGCGGCGAGCCGGTTTGAGCGCGAGATGAGCGATCTATTCGGGATCAACCCTCTGGGCCATCCTCAGCCGCGCCGCCTAGTTCTGCATCAGCACTGGCCCGAGGGCTGGTTTCCCATGAGGCGAGGCTCTCAATCGTCTGCAGAGATGATGCCGCACACGGGTTCCTATCCCTTCGCGCCCGTGGAGGGCGCTGGGGTGTACGAGATCCCGGTTGGGCCGGTTCACGCCGGGCTTATAGAACCAGGGCACTTCCGGTTCTGGGTTGTGGGCGAGACCATCCTACGCATGAAAGCCCGTCTCTGGTTTGTCCATAAGGGGATCGAAAAGCTATTTGAAGGCAAAGAACCGTTGGAGGGATTGGCGTTGGCGGAGCGGATATCCGGTGACAGCGCAGTCGCACATGGACTGTGCTACTGCTTGGCGTTGGAGGATGCGTTCCATGTCACCGTTGACACTGATTCCAGCGCAATACGGATCATCCTCTTGGAGCTCGAACGCATTTACAATCATGTGTCGGATATCGGCGCACTCTGCAATGATGTTGGGTTCGGTTTGGTCAACGCACGGGCCCTCGAGCTGCGCGAGATGCTCCTTCGTCTCAATTCCGAGGTTACCGGTCACCGGCTCCTTCGCGGTGGGGTGGTTCCGGGTGGAGCTGCGCTGCAGAGGACTCCCTCAGCACGGGAGTTGTCCACGATCGAGGATCGTCTCGACGCGCTAATGGATCTTGCGAACTCGCAGGCGACGGTACGGGAGCGCTTTACCGGCACGGCCGTCCTTTCTGAAAAGGAAGTCCGGGAATTAGGAATTGTGGGTGTGGCGGCGCGAGCGTCCGGTGTCCCTTGCGACGCGCGTCTCGCGCACCCGTTCGCTCAAATGCCTACGTCGTACATTCCGGTGCTCGAACAAAGCGGTGACGTAATGGCAAGGCTTAACGTCCGCTCAAGCGAGGCCCGAATCTCGCTCGGAATGATACGAGAACTCGTCGCAGCCGGAGTTCGTGGCCCACACTCGTCGAAGGGAACATTCCCGGATGGTGAAGGACCGAGTAGTGGTGTTGGGATTGCCGAAGCCTGGCGAGGTGTCGCGGTACACCGTGTGGAGATCGACAAACGTGGTCGTCTTGGCCGAGTGAAAGTCGTCGATCCGTCTTTCTTCAATTGGCCCGCTGTCCCCGTCTCACTCGCAGACACTATCGTTCCTGATTTTCCGCTTGCGAATAAGAGCTTCAACCTCTCGTATGCCGGAAATGACCTCTGAAACTTACGACAGTTAATCCGCTACCGCGTCAGAATAGGTATCTACTATGCCCACTCCCATCTACCAAGTGAAGGCTGAGTTTTTCAAAACACTCGGTCATCCTGCTCGCATACGAATCCTCGAGGTCCTTCGGGAAGGGGAGCAGGCGGTGAGCGAGCTGATTCCCGCGATAGAGATCGAAAAGTCCCATCTTTCGCAACAACTCGGCGTCATGAGGCGCGCAAATCTAATCCAAGCCCGAAAAGAGGGTTCGAGCGTGTTTTACTCGGTCACCAATCCCGCGATTTTCGAACTCCTTGAAGTGGCAAAGAAGATCCTGACTTCGTCGCTGAACGACACTAAAGAGCTATTGGCCGAACTTGAGTCCTCAGGTACATAGGAGAGCCTCAAAAATAGGGCGTCTACGGTCTGTAGGCCATCCAATCGCCCGCCTTCCTGGACATACACCGCCCCGTGTTGCCTACCGACCCAACCTTATCGGCACCAGCCCCCGCAAACTTTACTAAGAAAGCATCACTATATCGTTACAGTATTGTTACGTATATGTTATTGCGCATATCGTTATTGCTAGCGAAGCCTCATCAAGGGGGCTTGCCTGGGAATATCCGCGATCTCAATGGCTGTCGGAAAGTGGGCTAGGTAATGGGGAATCGTTTCGTAAGGGCAATTGCGAGCGTAGTCAGCACTGCAGCAATATCGGGAGTCTTCACCTTGGCGACTACTGCCGTTCCGGGGCTGGATGCGTCGCCAATTGCATCAGCCAGCACTTTTCCGGTGGTCACTTCGATCTCGCCGAATAGCGGCTCGCAGTCGGGTGGCGCGGTCGTGGAAGTGCAAGGCTCTGGTTTCACGGGTGCTACCTCGGTCAGCTTCGGCACCAATGCCACTCCGTTCTTCTCGGTGGTGTCGGACAGCATTTTGTACGTGTTCTCGACGCCTGGTACCAGTGGCACCGTGAACGTGACCGTCACTACATCGGTTGGCACGAGCGCTACTTCATCTAATGACCAGTTCACTTACAGTGGCTCGACGCCACCGCCCGCCGGTACTCCGACGATCACCTCAGTCTCTCCTAACGGGGGATCCACCTCAGGAGGCACGAGTGTCACGATCACGGGAACGAACCTCAACAACGTAACCTCGGTCGATTTCGGCTCAAATCCCGGAACCGGGATTATGGCGATGGGTTCGACCTCGCTCATGGTCTCATCGCCTGCAGGCTCACTGGGAACTGTCGACATCACAGCTACCAATTCCTCGGGCTCTTCGACGAAGTCTTCAGCGGATCAATTCACGTACTCGAGTACTGGAGGGTCAGGAGGCCCTCCGCCCCAGTCGTACTATGGCCCGGGAGCGCCAACCATAAGCAGTTGCTCGGCCATCGGTCCCGAATGTTCTCTTTTGGCAAACTCGGTACCGAATACAACATCAAACCCGAATATCAATTCGTTCCCTGGAAATGGAGGCACTCCTCCTTATACCGCCCAAGGTACGGAGTCGACGATGTCGTGGGGACCAATCTCCATTCCGGCGGCGACATCATCGGCGATGGGTCAGGATGTCGACGTTCCAATGACGGGTATAGCGATGCCTTGCCATGACTGCTATATCACCGCCATGCAGCCGAACCTCACATACACCGACGGGTCGACTGCGTCGATCGCAACCGGCGCCTGGTTCCACCACGTCGTGTTCTTCGACTCGGGAAGCGGCAAGTCCGACCCAGGATGCCCTGCCATTGGGGCCGGCCTTGGAGGAGAGCGTTTCTACGCTTCCGGTGACGAGAAAAGCAACTTCGGGCTTCCGCCGGGCTACGGATTCTACGTAGGTGCATCGGATTCATGGAGCCTTCTCTACATGCTCATGAATATGAACCCCACGGCAATCAATGTCGACATTCAACTGAAGATCAACTGGGTTCCGGCTTCTGCCAAGCTCACTCCAGTCAAGCCGGTTTGGCTGTCGCTGAACAACTGTGGCAGCGAGGAGACGAACCTTTCGGGAACGGGCTATCAAGAGCTGACCTACACATGGACAAATACGGTTCCTGGGCAGCTACTGACGATAGGTGGACACGTCCATGACGGGGGAATCAACATCTACGCCGACGACGACACCCAGAATCACCTTCTTCTTTGCAACTCCGTGTCCAGCTATTCTCCGACACCCAGCATGGCGGGGATGACGGGTATGGGTTCAATGCCCATAGGCCAGGACGTTATAACTGGGATCAATGGTTGTGTTGGCGGATACAACGGCAAGCCGCCCTTGGCGACACTCAACTCAGGTGACCAGATCAGTATCCACGGCATCTATGACGTTGGTGCCGCCGACCCCGGAGCTGACACCACTGGGGTAATGGCGATCATGTTGGCCTACATAGTTCCCCAGGGGGCAGTACCAGGAGGTACTAACTCCTAGATTCCTCTGGTTTCGGATTTTGTGTGCCTGTCTTACTTTGTGGGTAAGTCCTCGACGGCTGACCTGGAAGGCGGGCACACACGGAGGAATCCTTCAGCCATCAGACCGAATGCCGGAAGGTCCGTCGGCCAACGGCTTACGGCCGGAAGTTGATCTTGGTAATCGGTGGATTTTCAGGCAGTTATAGAGTGGGTCCCAAGCGCCTGGCTGATTACGCGCTGATCGGCTCTGGAAGCGTCAAAGGCACACATTCCGGTTACGGGGTTTTCGGATATGAACTCGTCCGCCTCATGTTCCCATTTAATCCAAGCTTCCAGTCGTTCTCGCCCTTCGATAAGGCTCGTGCAATCGGTCGCCAACCGTATGCCTGTATGTCCCTCGGAGAGCGCATCAGCAAGGGCACTTGTGAATATCTCTCGCTGGGACTTGGCAGCCACAATCCTGGCAGCCCCGTATATCTCCGACGTGCTGGCAACTACCAATTTGCCCTGTTCTATCAACGGTTGCGGCCAAAGTTCGGGCTTCGGATCATCACAGACGAACATCACTCGCTCGCCCCTCGCTGCTCCCGCTGCCAGGAAACTGGTGGCCCCGCCTTCGAAACCGCCGCGCCCATCGAACACCCAACTGAAGTGCCCGGTTGGCCACTTCTCCTCGCTCCACGACGAATTGCCCCCAGAAACCCTCATGCTACCGGTCCGAACTGAGGCCTGAGATCGGACAAGGCCATCCGGTCACGACCCGCCCACCATTGCCGGAAGTGCCGATCGGCCCGCATCTGCTTGAACAACAATTCACCGCTTCATTCTCGTTACTTACTGAAGATCTCCAGGGGCAGGAAGGGACGCACTGGTCGAATACCGCCTAGCGAATCCCTACGGACATCGGGCTACCGGTCGACTTTCTAAGAATTTCTCACCAATCGTCAACGTATGCAAGCAAAGAGTGGTGAATTAACCCGGGAGCAGCTAGGGCCAAGTGCGTGAAGCTCCCTGGGACCTCAATACGGCGATCCCAGGGGTGTCCACTAGAGGGTAAATAATCCGGGCTGAGCCTCATTCACGTTTCAGCATCCAGGCTTACCAAAAGCGCACCACCGAGTTCGCCCTCAATGCAGTCCTGAATGTCAAGCCACTTTCCGGAGGTGAGTTCGCTCGATCTCTTCAGCCTGGTCATCAAGTTTGCGATGCAGCCCGAAAAGGAACCCTGAAAAGGCGTGCACCACCAACGCGGTGCCACCGATCGCGAGTCCAGTAATTGTGACACCGACCCAATCGTAACGAAGGTTACCGATCTGCCAACCCGTCCACATGTTCAAGTTGGCCAGCCAAGCCAAGGCGACACCCATTGCTGCGGCAATGAAGGGTCGACCTTCGCCAACCATCCGATAAGCCCTCCCTCCAAGTAAGGTCAAAGCCATTACGCCTAGGGAAAAGAAGAGAAATACTGCGAAAAAGTGCATTTCTACCTCCTCATTTCGGTTAGAGGAATTCCGGTAGCCCAACCTCCGGCTCGATCTGGCGGAGGGAGGCCGGGCACCACCATTAATCATCTAGGAATCCCGAAGGGAGATGTAGAGCCAAACGTCCCGGAAAACAGGGACTTCTACTTAGTACTTCGAAATGCCGTTTCACACGATCGAATTCCGGCGTCGCAACCGATTCAATTACATGCCAGGTCTAGGCCTGGATGCAGCGCGGCCCATACCTGAAATAGGTACCTTGCTCCGCCGGTCTACCAGAGCTCATTCGGGCTCTATCGGTACTTGTGAAATTGTAGAGCCCGCTTCAAAGAGAGTCCCCCTCTAATTTTCGTTTGGCGTAGAGGTAAGGGTATTCGCTCGGGTTTCGATCCGGAGGCACGTCTGTAACTCCGACGCAGAAAGTGACAAATTCTCTTCCAAAGAAGTGCACTCTGAGTAGTTGCGACCCGAAAAAATATGAAAAGCGGATGTAATTGAGCGAATGCGATAAACCACAGTGCAGCATTTGCCGACAAATTACGGTTCGAGTTGAAGGTGCCGCAAGGAGCCAATCGATTTCAGTGTCCCTGCATCCGCACCTTTTCAATTTCGTTCGAATATCGTGGCTGTAGCTGCGAATGTATGCCGTTGAAAATTGCAGAGAAAGTTCGGAGAATACATGTTGTACCAGGTTTGCTACGGCGGGACATGCAAGTTGAACAGGAAGTTCATCAGTCCTGCTAAAGACCGGTGCCTTCGAACAAATCATTTTCAGCGTCGAGACGCTATCGCAATATTTGCAGCACTAATTATTGTGCTCCTTCTAAATCCTACAATTCTAGGCGGAATTATTAGTTCAAGTTACCTTGCGGGTGTATCCACCAAAAGCGTTGCTGAAAATACGCAATACAATTCTGCGACTGCTCATAGAGACCAAAGGCAGGGAGCTTCATCCCACCATAAAAATATCTCTCTACCTCCTGCGCTTATGGAAGCTATACGGTCTCAAGTCCCCACCGGAAGAGTTGGCCAGGGCGATTCTATATCGTCCCTCCATGTAAATTGGCTTCCGGGTGGGGCTGAGTCGATTGGAGATGTGGGTTCGCCTCCGCTGGCGTCGCTGAGACCCGAGTTCGTCGCTCGGCAGTCCGCCCGAATACCAATGTTGAATGGTGCAGCCCGGGCTAACCAGCTACCTCAACTCTCCGATAGAAGTGGACTCATTGCCGGCGCACGGCAGGTGAAAGCGGGTGTTGAATTGCAACTGCTTGGCTCAGGCGTATCGGTCTGGTATCGGCAGGCTAAAGGTAGCCTTGAGCAAGGCTTTACTCTAGCTGCCAGGCCAATCGGGTCAGGTAAGTTGGTGCTGGGAATCGAAACGGGCGGCATCGGTTTGGTCGCAGGGGGAAACGGAACCAGCCTCGAGATACTCGGATCGGGCCGAGGTGGGCTTTGGCTGCGAGGCCTGAGCGCCAGAGATTCCAGCGGCCGGTCGCTGCCGATTCGCTTCAGGGTCTCGGGCAGGCAAATCCAGATCGTGATGGACGACAGGGGCGCTTTATATCCGGTGACGATTGATCCTTGGCTGTCACCGCTAACATCTCCACAGCAGTCGATCAGCGACTCGAACTCGGCACCCGGCGACCTATTCGGAGGGTCGGTCTCTATGTCGGAAGACGGCCAGATAGCTCTAGTGGGAGCACCGGGGAACTCCGGGGGTACCAAGAAGGGGATCGCCTACATCTTCAAGCAGACGAGCGGCTCGTGGAACTTGACCGCTGCACTATCGAATAGCGCAGGAGCCTCCGGGGATCTCTTCGGGAGTTCCACGGCATTGTCTGGCGACGGTACGGTAGCCCTAGTGGGCGCTCCCGGTGTTAGCGGCGGTGCGCGTAAGGGTGCGGCTTACATTTACGAATCGACGGCAACCGGTTGGATCAATACCAGCGCCCCCAAAGCTACTTTGACCAATACGGCCTCGGCACCCGGCGACCTATTCGGAGGGTCGGTGGCGTTATCCTTCGACGGACAGATCGCGTTGATCGGCGCCGGGGGTGTAAGCGGTGGACTGGGTAAGGGCGCTGCATACGTCTACCAGATGCCGGCGACTGGTTGGGCGAGCGCAACAGCTCCCAAGGCGAGCTTGTCCGTTTCAACGGCGGCCTCCGGTGATCAATTCGGCAATTCAGTCGCATTGTCAGGTGACGGGCAGACGGCGTTGATCTCCGCTCAGGGTGTTAGCGGAGGTGCGGGAAAGGGAGCGGCATACATTTTCTCCATGCCGTTTGCAGGTTGGGCTAACGCGACTACACCGACCGCTACCCTCACGAACGGATCAGGGTTATCGGGTGACCTGTTCGGGTGTTCAGTTGCACTGTCGAATGATGGACAAGTTGCGCTGGTCGGAGCACAAGGAACCTCAGGTGGACTGGCCCAAGGGGCTGGGTATGTCTACGCCATGCCGGCGACGGGCTGGGCGAATGCGACGGTTCCGACGGCGACACTAACCAACTCGGCTGGAGTAGCCAATGACGCGCTCGGCGTATCTGTTGCGCTGTCAGGTGACGGACAGGTCGCATTGCTGGGAGCCCAAGGCGTAAGTGGTGGGGTGAGCAAGGGATCCGCATATCTATTTTCCGAACCTTCCTCTGGATGGGCGAGCCTGTCCTCTCCCACCGAGACGCTCTCGAACGGTTCGGGCAGCAACTTCGATGACTTCGGAGTCTCGGTTTCGCTCTCCTACGACGGCCAAATTTCGCTCGTCGGAGCCCAGGGTGCTCCGGGAGGATTAAAGAAGGGAGCGATCTACTTCTTTAGTCCTTCAGCGAACAACTCGTGGGACCAGAAGGCTGTCCTTTCCAATTCGAGTGCGTCGAACAACGACATGTTCGGTGACTCAGTTTCGCTCTCTTACGACGGCCAGACGGCGCTTGTAGGAGCCCAAGGCGTAAGCGGTGGGGTGCATAAAGGGGCGGCATATGTATTCTCAAGCGCCTCCGGCTCTTGGGTTCTCGTCGGTACCTTGACGAACTCAACCGGGTCGAATAACGACTTCTTCGGGGACTCTGTGGCTTTGTCGGCTGACGGGCACGTTGCGCTGATCGGCGCAGCCGGAGTCAGTGCCGGGCTCCACAAAGGCGCCGCATACATTTATGCGATGCCATCTGGAGGATGGTCGAGTTCGACTACGCCGAAGGCGACACTCAGCGTTTCCACCGGAGCAAGCAGCGACAACTTCGGGGGCTCCGTTGCCCTATCTTCGGACGGCCAGTTTGCACTCATCGGCGCTCCTGGAGTTAGCGCAGGGGCCAAGAAAGGCGCTGCATATATTTTCCAGGAGCCATCGACGGGTTGGGCGAATTCCACCACGCCGAAAGCCACGATCAGCAATACAGCAAGCGCATCGGGAGACTCCTTTGGTACATCCGTGGCGTTTTCGAGCGACGAGCAATTTGCACTTATAGGCGCTCCGGGCGTTTCCGGAGGTCTCGACAAGGGTGCTGCCTACATTTACCAGATGCCATCCACCGGTTGGGCCAACACCACGGCTCCCAAAGCAAGTCTCTCGGTAGCAGCAGGGTCGAACTTTGATAACTTGGGAATCTCGGTGGCTCTGTCCGCTGATGGAGAAACCGCCCTTGTCGGGGCCGACGGATACACGGCGGGAGACAATAAAGGTTCCGCGTACATCTTCTCAATGCCGTTCACGGGTTGGGCGAACGCAACAGTACCAACCGCCGTCCTGAGTAATTTGACGGGTTCGGTCGGAGACCAATTCGGCTCATCTGTCGCCTTGTCTGTAGACGGGCAAACGGCCGCGATTGGTGCGAATGGAGTAAGCGCTGGGGCAAGTCAAGGCGCGGCTTATATTTACGAAATGCCATCGAGTGGCTGGACTACTTCCAGCTCTCCAAGCGCGGTACTCACGAATCAGGCGGGTGCGAATGGCGACCGGTTCGGCAGTGCGATAGCGATTTCCTCGAATGGCCAGTTTGCCCTCGTGGGTGCGTATGGTGTTCCTGGAGGAACCAGCAAAGGTTCCGCGTACGCATACAACTTCGACGTTACGCCTCCCCCGACGGTAACAGCAGTCACGCCTTCGTCGGGATCGACGTCTGGAGGAACATAGGTCAGCATTACGGGAACCAATTTCATTGGAACGACTGCAGTTGATTTCGGCGCTGACGCAGGAACCGCAGTAACGGTCAACTCGCCGACCTCGATTTCCGTAACCGCTCCATCGGAGGCGGCAGGAACGGTGGATGTGACGGTCGTAACACCTGGTGGGACGAGCGCAATATCGGCTTCGGACGAGTATTCCTACACCTCGACAACTTCCCCACCAGCACAGGCACCGCCAGCTACCAGCACTTCGACTTCCACTACGACAACTTCGACCAGCTCCACCACAACCACCACTGGAGCTGCCACATCGACGACTTCATCCACAGGCTTATCTTCCGGCGGTGGATCAGGCTCTGGAGGCATTGGGCAGCCTGTTAGCCGCAGTGGTTCGCCAGGCTATTTAGTTGTGACCTCCGGTGGCAGCGTCAGCACCTTCGGCGCGGTGGCCGCCCAGGGTTCGCCAGCTTCCGAAGGAATATCTGCTTCGCCCATTGTCGGGAGCGCATTGACCAGCGATTCGAAGGGGTATTGGCTCGTTTCAAATCTTGGAGGCGTCTATTCGTTTGGCGACGCCTCCTTTTTCGGGTCAGTAGCAGGATTGCCTATCAATCGTCCCATTGTGGGTATCTCCTCTACTCCTGACGGCAACGGGTATTGGCTTGTGGCCTCGGATGGAGGAATATTTGCATTCGGGGACGCTAAGTTCTTCGGGTCGACCGGCGGAATTCCCATCAAATCGAACGTCGTAGCGCTTGCAGCATCCGGCGACGGGAAGGGCTACTGGATAGTGACGGCGAGCGGAGACATTTTTGAGT
>DAIDIS010000208.1 GCA_027451785.1 Acidimicrobiales bacterium | reverse complement strand
CTTAGCAAGGCTTAAGTTGCACCGGTTCGAGTTAGCTTGCATTCAGGCAGTCGCGGCACCGGCATGACTTTCGCTTATCGGCACGTCGAGTAGTTAGAGCATGTTGCGTGAGCCAAAAGGCAAAGCGGAAGCACGAGGACTATGGAATCTGCAGGTCCTTGCCTCGCGAGTCGAGGATTTTCGTACTTTCGGCGTACGAATTTACAGCCCGGTTGCCGGTGTTGTGATCGATGCTGCGGATGTTCATAGAGACGGACTCTCTTTCCATCAGGCTGGTCCGGCGGGATGCTTCGTATCAATACGGAACCGGTGTACCGATGAGCTTTGGAGGTAGAAGGCAGCTACATAGGAATGACCTGATTCGGCGGCGTCCAAAAGGCGAACGAGACGCTACCCAAGCTCGCCAAGCAAGACCTCTGTAGCTTTGGCAATCGATTCCACCGCGGCCTCGAACGCGGGCCGGTTCATTTTCGAGCGAGCGCGATAGCCGCTGATCTTCCTTACGTACTGGAGTGCGGCCGCCCTAGCGTCGTCTACCGTCCAATCGGTTTCGGAGTTCCGAAGCGTCTTGATGCTCCTGCACATTAGCTCGGCCTTTCTCTAAATAGGTCTGGTCGGATCAGAGAATTTCGAGCAACTTCTCCGGGGGGCGTGCAATGACCGCACGGTCGCCCCGAACAAAGATGGGTCGCTCCAGAAGGATCGGGTTGGCGACAATGGAGGCGATCAGTTGCTCACGATCAGCGCCCTCCAGCCTCAGTGCCGCGAAGAGAGGCTCACCTTTCCTCATAATTTCAGCCGGGTCCTCAATCCCTAGTTTTGTCATCAACTCTTCCAGTTCGGCTTTGGAAGGTGGGGCCTCTAGGTAGCGCACCATTTCAGGTTCTTCGCCCTTATCCTCCAGGATCGTAAGCGCGCCTTTGCACTTTGAGCATTGCGGGTTGAAGTAGAGGATGGAGTGCACATCAATAATCTATTCTTCCTTTTTGGGAGTTGGCGGACTTCGAGGGGCATAGCCGTCAGTCAGCAAAGGCCTCTTTCATGTGAGCAATTCCGGCGTCAGTAACGATTGGTGCCGACTTTGTGGAAAGGCCAGTGACGGGAATGGATTCGGAGACCGTGTCGGAAACGTCGCTCGGCTCCTTGTCGGGACTCGACTGCCGACCTCTTGTTTAGAAAAGGTTAGGTGCCGAGAGCTGTGTAACGATCGCGCCGAGGTGAGCGATTGGGAAGTAATTTCACATCCAGCCGAAATGTCCTTGCGTCAACTAGATAGTCTCCGAACCTTCTTGCGCTAGCGCACCGGGTGCGAATTTCCGGAGCTGGGCCCGGAGTCTCACGGTCAAAACGGTCAATTAGAAAGTCGGCCCAACTGCGCCAGCTATTGCAAGGCAACTTATTCCAAAAGACCCCTGATGTCCTCTGCCGTGATGTCACTGCTTGCCAATTCACCATCGCCAAAAACATCCTCGAACAAGGCAGCCTTCTTCGCTTTCAGCGCCATCACCTTTTCCTCGATCGTGTCTTTGGCAACAATCCGATAAACCATGACGGTTTTCGTCTGGCCGATTCTGTGTGCTCGGTCGACCGCCTGCGCCTCGGTTGCGGGGTTCCACCAAGGATCGAGGAGAATGCAGTAGTCGGCTTCGGTTAGGTTCAGTCCGAAGCCTCCCGCCTTCAGGCTGATGAGGAAGATCGGGTTGGTTCCCTCTCTGAACTCGTCGATCACCCGGTCCCGGCGCAGTGTCTTTCCATCGAGGTAGGAAGTCTTGAGTCCCGAGTGCTCAAGTCTTTCTCTTGCTAGGTTCAAAAAGCGAGTGAACTGACTGAAAACCAGGGCTCGGTGGCCCTCCCTAACTATCTCTTCGGTCATCTCAGCCAGAAGGTCGAGCTTGGTGGAGGGGATCTTCTGTCTGCTCCCCTCCTCGCCAACCAAGGAGACATCGAGGCTGGCTTGCCTCAGAAGCGTAAGTGAGCGGAAAATCTCGAAGCGGTTTCGTGACATGTCCCCGAGCATTCCCAGTACCTTCTGACGCTCGCGTTGCAGGTAAGTGTCATAGACCTTCCGGTGCCGGGAATTCAGTTCCACCTCAATTACCTGTTCCAGCTTCTCGGGGAGTTCAGAAGCGACTTCCGCCTTGGTGCGCCTTAACACTATGGGACGGAGCCGACTTTGAAGTTGCAGCCGCCTCTCGGCGTTTCTCTCCCGTTCGATTGGCTTGCGGTAGTACTCGTTGAACCGGTCCGGGTCGGGAAATAGGCCCGGTGCAACAAGCGAAGTCAAAGACCATAGCTCGGTAAGGTTGTTCTCCATGGGAGTCCCCGTCATGGCGACTTTGAATGGGGCGTTTATCGCTCTTAGGTGTTTGTAGGTCAGCGACCTGTAGTTTTTGGCGAACTGTGCCTCGTCGAGGAAAACGCCGGCCCAGTCCACTGCAGAGTAGTTTTCGCTTTCCAACCTCAATAGGTTGTAGGAAGTGACGACGATGTCTGCGTCCTTTGCGACAAGCGTCAGTGGCACGCGGCTTTTGCGGGACGTCTCGGTGATGGTGTGAGTAACCAGCGACGGCACGAACTTCTCGCACTCACTACGCCAGTTCTGTACGACGCTCGTGGGAGCAACTACCAAAAAGGGGCCTTCGCCACTTTTGTCCGACCCGCCCATGTCTGCCCCGGGCGAACCTTCAGGACTTTCGCTCGGCTGTCTTGTCTTGTTCGCCATTTTGTCCTGCTTGGCAATGAGTCCTCTGGCATGGCATATCAGTGCAAGCGCCTGCATTGTCTTTCCAAGCCCCATCTCGTCGGCAAGGATCCCACCGAGACCGTTCTCGTATAGGAAAGTCAACCACTGGAACCCCTGTAATTGGTAGGGCCTAAGCTCTGCCGCCAACTTCTTCGGAGTCTTCAGCTTTCCCACTGACCCGCCGGGAGTTATCGTCATGACCGACTTTGCCCAACGGGCGGCTTGGCTCGACACCACCCCAAGCTTTGTTAATTCCTCCCACCAGCTCGTCTGGTACCTGCTGATCCTCAACTCTCCTGGGGGAGAGTCGGCTAGCGATCTGGCCTCTTCGATTAGCTTTGCGAGGCCGGTCAGCTCTTGCCTGTCAAGCGAGAAATAGACACCCGAAGGGAGGATCATGTACTCCTTTCCTCCGGCCAATGCCTGGAAGAGCTCTTGGAAGGGCACCTCCTCACCTTCGACCGAGATCATGACCCTCAAGCCGAACCAGTCGGGGTGCTGGTTCCTTTCGGAAGGCCCAGCTTCCTGGTCGGCAGGAGTCCCGAGCGTGATCAAAGGCTTGCCGGTGGACTCCCTGAACTTGGGAATCCCTCCTTGGGCATTCACCGTCACGGGAAGGGACGAGGAGATGAGGGGTAGCGTCTCGTTGACGAATTCCACCATGTCCATGCCGCCGAGTGTTGCCTTCTCGGCGAGACCTCCACCGTTCCAGTCCGATTCCGCAAGCGCCTTGATGCCGCTCAAAGCATCCTGGACTTTCTCAAGCGACTCCATTTCCTTTTCCCGGAGCACGGGGTCGGGTGAGACGATCCAGAGCGGCTCGAGGCTAGCTGCCCGTTCGCCTCGGCCTTTACCCTTAGTGTCGTTGTCATTTCCGGCGGAGGACTCACCAGACGGAAGGTCTGCGCTCTCTCGCGTCCAACCCCATTGAAGGGAGAGACCCTTGTCGGGCTCACCGGAGACTTCGAGGGCAAGGGTTCTTGGTTTAGGTTCTGGGAAGGTGACGCTACCGTCGCTCGACATAACCGTGAGCCGTAGACGTACCGCCGGGTAGAAGTCGTTCAGGAACTTGCCCTCGTCGCTCGCCGGGATTCGCAAAGCTTCTCCGCCCAGCAGCTCTCTCACGTCATCGCCGATCACGCGGTCGGACTGTGCCAGAGTCAGGCGGGAAATTTGCGTTTGGCCACCGGGTCCTTCCACGGGCGCTCCGGGGCTGAAGAACGCAACCATATGGGCCGGCTTGCCGATCAGCAGAGAGAGATCCTGGTCGATTGCCGATCCGTCCAGTACAAGAAGTCCACGGGCCGACAAGCCCTCACTTGTCCTTTCGCTACCGTGACCTGCAATGCGCTCGGTGCCTTCAATTGTTCGCTGCCCGTGGAATGGAGAGCGAGTTACGTCCAAGGTCGGGACTGCTTTGTCGATCGAAAGAACGACCGGTACGTCCTGATTGCCACTTACGACAAGGCCCACCCCGGCTTCGCTCAGCTCACGCAGTGTGTCGAAAAGTCGCTTGCTGTTGATTTCCTCCAAAAGAACCGAATCCACGCTCGGGCTGTAGTAATAGGCCGAGCTATCAGTTCTGGTTAGAGCAAGAAGCTCCTTGAGGAGTCTGACTTGGTCAAGCCCGGAGGGACCGAGGCGGCCTCGGTGGTGGAGGTAATCAATATCCCTCCAGGAAATTCCGGACTTCACCCACTTGCCTGAAGCTCCTGGAATAACGGGCTTCAGTCTGATACTCCGAAGGCGGCTGTCCTCTTCGATGCTGTGGCTGACGGATGGTTTGGGGGCTCTTTTGGCATTAGACAGAGGGCCGGTCGCTCGGTTGCCCGCCTTGCCCGACCAAATCGGCTCGAAGAGGAGGCCGACCACTGCCTCTCGCCTGTTTTCGAAAGTCGCCCCGTAGAGAGAGCTCGCTTCTTCAAATGCCGGCAAGAGCGAAAGCTCCCACTGAGCTAAGGGTTCGTCGCGATCCAATCCCAGTTCCGAAATCGACCGCCCGTGTCGATGGCCGGAGAGAGTGCCGTAATTCCCTCCCGGCTTAGGAGGCAAGCTGCCCTCTCGCAGAGCGACCAACAAAAGCGCTACGCAATGCTTGCAGTCGCTGCCGACTGGGCAGGAGCACTCACCGTCCGCATAGGAAAGTTGGCCACTAGGGGTAAAGATTGTGTTCACGATCACGGAGTAAGGCTCTGCACGGGTGCCTGCGACGGAACCGATGGTGACCTTGCCATCTTCGAGAACCGTCCATTTAAGAACGGAGCCGGATCGCGCATAGCCGAGCCCCCGCATGAATGCCGGATAACCGAAGAAGTCTTCGATCTGCTGGTAGTAAGGTTCCAATGCTTTACTCAATGCCCCACTATCTCGCGAATGCGGTCGGGCAACAAGGAGGCAAGGGAATCACATTCGTCGCTAACATATTGAAATCAAAGACCGGGGTAATGCTATGGCAGATTCGATCAATTCAATCCCGCCTTCAAAGCCCGGCAGGGTCGCGTCCATCTTTCGCCTGCTTTCCGCGCTGGCAGTCGCAGCGGTAATCGATGTTGCATTTCGGATTTGGGATGCGTTCCGACAAAGGCCCGCAGACCCTACCCCTCTTCACCGTGGGCCTCAGGCGTAAGCATTTCGGGATATGAGACCTTGACGCTATGAGCGAGATCACCGAGCTTCCACCTTGGGTAACGAATCCCCAACATCCCTACGACTTTCCGGAGTCGCAAACCGGGCTTCGAGAGATAAGCACCGGGGAGGATCATGAGAACCGAGAAAGGCACGATATTGGTGAGCCCCCTGCGCTTTTGACCCATGCAACGGTCACCGGCGAGTTCGCTGTGCTTGCCGAGGGACTCACGAAGCAATATAAAGATGGGAAGCTTGCGGTCAACAATCTGAGTCTCAAGGTCGAGCGAGGTCAGATATTCGGTCTACTCGGGCCCAATGGCGCCGGTAAGACAACCACGATCAGGATGCTGCTAGGCCTAATCAGGCCGACCGGTGGCAAGGCCTTCATGTTGGGCAGCGAGATCCGGCCGTCCGCCCCGGTACTATCCAAGGTCGGGATTCTCGTCGATAGTGCGGGCTATGTACCTTTTCTCTCGGGGCGCGAGAACCTTCGCCTCTGGTGGGAGTCGGCGGGAAGAAAGTGGTCGGATATCGACAAGGGAGTCTTGGACTATGCGTTGGAATTTGCCGGGCTCGGAGGTCAGCTCGACCGGAAGGTAAAGGCCTACTCGCAAGGAATGAAGCAACGCCTCGGCCTTGCTCAAGCGCTGCTCAACGAACCGGAACTATTAATCTTGGACGAGCCGACCAATGGGCTCGATCCGAAGCAGATGAGGGCGGTCAGGGACTTGATCGAGGAAGTGGGCAATCGGGGAACCACGGTTCTGTTGTCATCACACATTCTCTCCGAGATTGAGCAGGTGTGTTCTCATGCTGCGGTGATTAACCAAGGCAGGCTGATCAAGTCCGGAACTGTAGCGGAGCTGATCGGCAACACGTCCAGTTCGTTTTTTGAGGTGGACGATATTGCCACCTCCCAGATGCTTTTGGATCGTCTTCCTGGAATCAAGTCATATCGGGTTGCCCCCGACCATTCGGGTATAGAAGTCGAGACAGACGGAGTCAGCCGCGGCGAGATCGTAAAAGAGCTGGTGCTATCTGGTGTGATCGTCGAAACGGCGGCACCAAGGAACAAGCTTGAGGACGCATACCTCGGGCTGGTGGATAACCTTTCCGGCGAGTCGGCTAAAGGCGAAAGTGTCGAGGCCCTACCTTATTCGGCCGATTCGATAGTCGATGGCCAAGCGGGACTTGATCGGCAGGTGGTCCGCTAGTGCTAAGAACCGAAGTGAGGAAGCAGTCCTTCAGGCTGAGAACTTATGTATCGCTGGCGTCAATGTGCCTGATGCCGATGATCATTTGGCTGTGGATCCTTTTCTCGAAGCACCCTGACTTTCAGGGTTCACCGTTCCCCGCCCCGCATCCCCGCCAAAGCGGCCTCGTAGTGCCGTTGGTTGCGATGGCGAACCCGACCAATTACTTCGTCTTGGTGATCGTCACCGCAATTTTCGCGGGAACATCGGTGTCCGAGGAGGCCGCATGGGGAACTCTGCGATACTTGCTGACGCGCCCGGTAGGCCGGGTGAGGTTGTTGACGGTGAAGCTGGCTGTGGCGGCCTTCTTGACTTTGCTGGCGGTTGCTATAGCGGTGGTTCTGGGCCTCGTTCTTGGAATAGCGACGCATGGCTTGCACGCCGTAACAGTGCCCCAGTTCGGGCTCACACACGGCAAGCTCACGGTGAACATGGCTCAGGGTGTTTCGTTCTCTGCGGGAGCAACATTAATGAAGATCGTCGATATGACCCTCTTCATTGGGGCATCGATGGCGGCGATTTTGGCGTTCTCCTTCTGGATCTCGACGATGGTCGACGCACCATTTGGGGCGGTCGCGGCCGGGTTTGGGTTCGGGCTGGCATCCACGATTCTGGACGCTGTTTCGGTTATTCCACTTGGGATACGTCAACTGTTCCCGACCCATTACTGGGAAATGTGGATTGAGCTTTTCGCGTCTCCACTCCGAACAACTGAGGTGCTCCAGGGAGTCCTCGTCCAGATTCCTTACGTGCTTGTGTTCGGTTTTTTGGCTCTGAGGGGCTTCAGGACCAAGGATCTGACCAGCTGACAAGGCTGAGTAATCCGGTGCGGCGTGACTGACGAAAAAGTCCCGGACAGCCTGGGCTCTTCAGATGTGTGGGACCGCCTTGAGCCGGCGATCAACTCGGTGCTCGCCAAGTTTCCGGACACGGCGGATGCGATCGGTCGGGGTGAAGATCCGGGTGAGTCGCGGGTGGTTGGGGTAGTGACGATTGACGTTTCGGCGAGGACCACAAGCATGGTTGTGGGTAATGCAGAGAAGGCGTTTGCGTTTGCTTCCGTGACGAAGCTGCTTACCGCCATGGCCGCACTCGTGGCAGTCCAAGAAGGGACAATCTCGCTAGACCTTGAGGCGGGGCCGCCCGGAAGTACCGTAAGGCACCTCCTTGCTCATGCGTCCGGACTGAGAGGAGCCATGGACGACTTCGATCCAGTTAAGCGGAGCACCGAGATCGTTGCTCCGGTCGGAGAGAAGCGGATCTACTCCAACTTGGGGTTCGAGTTGCTTGCCAAAAAGATCGAGGAGCGATCCGGAATCCCTTTCCCCGATTACCTCGAAGAAGCAGTGACGCGGCCCCTTGGAATGTCCCAATGCAAAATCGTGGGCTCTGCCGGCTGGGGCGCTACCGGCTCGGTCTCCGACCTAGTCAAGTTGGCCGGCGAATTGCTGCTTCCTACGATCTTGGACCCGGGGCTTATGAGCGAGGCCTTATCGGTGCAATTCCCGGGCCTGGGAGGTGTCCTGCCGGGATTCGGGCCCATGAGCCCGCTCGATTGGGGGCTGGGATTCGAGTTAAAGGACCGTAAACCGAGACATTGGACGGGGACGGAGAACTCGGAGGGGGCTTTTGGTCATTTCGGGCAGACTGGATCCTTTTTGTGGGTAGATCCAATGTATGGAGTGGCATTGGCTTCTCTCGGGACTTCGCTTTTCGGCCCTTGGGCCAAAGAGTCGTGGCCTGAGTTGTCCGATGTCGTTATACGCTCGCTGGGGGAGCGAGAAAGGTAGGATGCCATGAAGGTCTTGGTTACTGGAGCCACCGGCATGATCGGCAAGGCGCTTTGCATGTCCTTGATCGATTCAGGAAATCGGGTTGTCGGGCTCACCCGCAATGTAGCCAGGGATCACCTGGAGGATTCCCATGGGAACGTCGAGTTCGTCAAGTGGGACGTCGCCGAGAAGGTTGCTGACATTGACCTTTTGAGATCGAAGGAGCCCTTTGACGCAGTGGTGCACTTGGCCGGCGAGCCGATCGCATCGAGGCGCTGGTCTCCGGCTCAGAAAGCATCCATTCTTTCGTCGCGCCTCGACTCCACGGATCTGTTGTTCGACTTGCTTGGAAAGCTGGACGCTCAGCCGAAAGTCGTGTTGTCCGGCTCCGCAATCGGTTTCTACGGCAACCGAAACGGTGAGCCGCTCGAAGAGGGCTCGGAGCGAGGCGCAGGTTTCCTGGCGGATGTCTGTAGGGCTTGGGAAGGTACGGCTGAGCAGCGCGCTGATATGGGTACTCGCTTGGTATTGCTCAGGACCGGAATCGTTCTCGACAAGTCGGAGG
>DAIDIS010000207.1 GCA_027451785.1 Acidimicrobiales bacterium | reverse complement strand
GTTGGCAGGAACTAAGGGATTGAGGCCGATGCCCCGGAATATATCGGGCATAGCTATGAGAAGGATCGACTGGTTGATGGTCGCCATAAGCATTCCAAGCGTGGTGTTGGACAAGGCGATCCACTTGTAGCGTTCCGAATTTGAGTGAGCCCTATCTCGTACGGACAATGCTCGCTCGGCAAGTGCGCTACGTGAAGAACGTCCGCCAGTCCTGGCGGCAGGAGCTGGTTGGGAGGTTTTGCTTTCCAGAGAGTTCCCGGTCGTGCCTCTCATGGCCTACCCGCCGAGTCTGCAAGCTTTCCGGCAATCATCTTGAGTCCGGGCACCGCTGCCAAGAGGCTACTCAATTCCTCCTCCGTCAAGGCTCCAACTGCTTCTCCGATCGCAGCCGAAAGGGTAAGGCGTCTCTTGGCGCGATATGACAACCCCTCGCTCGTGATTTCGACGATAACTCCCCGGCGATCACTGGGGTCGACGTTGCGGACGGCGTATCCCACCTTGACGAGGTGGGCAATGAGTGCGGACATTGAAGGTTGAGTGATTCCTTCGGCGAGAGCCAGGTCGCCCAGGCGAGCCGGCCCGTTTCGCTCCAGCCTCGACAGAACCGAAGACGAAGTGAGGCTCATGTCCCGAGGGAGCTTTCGGATCATGGCTACGACTACCTCCGCTAAGGCTTCGCCGATGTTTGGGCAAACGTCATTGTCCGGTCCCCCCGGGCCTTGGTTGCCCAGCTCCGGACTACCAAGCTCTCGCTCACCCGGCCCATCGCTGCCCGTCTCGGAACCTGCGCCCCGGCAGGAAACGCCTAACGCAGCTCCTCCCGACACTGGCGCCTCAATCAAAGGAGTGCTCATCGAGACAACTATATAGATTTACCTATCTATATGGTTTCAAATGGACTTGTGGGACGGCCGAAGGGGCTGGATTCGTGCTAACCGACCTCCGGCTGTCGCGCGAATGAAGTGGCGGGTATCGAAGTGGCGCGAATGGCAAGGATTTTTGCAATTGGCCGGGGAAGCCACCAGTTCCACTTTCCCAAAAGACTCACCAGCGCAGGTACCAGCAAAGCTCTCACGACTGTAGCGTCGAGCAGAATTCCGGCACCCAATCCGGTAGCCATGACCTTGAGGTCGGTATCAGGCGCAGAGGCCAACGAGGCGAAGGCCAGGAATAGAATGAGTGCAGCGCTGGTCACGAGCCTTCCTGTGCGCCCAAGGCCTTCGATCACCGCTTCATTCGTGTTGCCTGTCCGGTCGTACTCTTCGCGAACCCTGGTCAGGATGAATACTTCGTAGTCCATCGAGAGGCCGAATAGGAATGCGAAAACCATGAGCGGCACCCAGAACGTAATCGCACCCGTAGCCGGTATACCGAACAAGGCTTGTGAACCGTTTCCTTCCTGCCAGAACCAGGTCAGCAAGCCGAAGGTAGCCGCAAGCGAAACGAGATTGAGCAGGACCGCCTTAAGGGCGAGCAGGAGTGACCTGAACGCTCGGGCCAGAAGGAGAAATGTCAGGATTGCGATTATGGCGAACATCAGTGGGAAGTTGCCGAATACGGCGTGAGAATAGTCTTCTTCCGTGGGGCCCAGGCCCGCTATGCCTACGACTCCGGGCTGTCCGTCGAGGGCGCTTTTTGCGGCATTGACCGAAGTAAGAGTGGTGTTGTTGACGGTCGGCTGATCGGGGATGGCAATAATGTCGGATAGGCCGCGGCGGCTTCCGGTGCTCCCTGAGGGCAGCGTCGCCGTAACGATGCCTAAGACTCCCCGAGCTTGGCTGACAACCTTTGGAGCGGCGACTTGAGAAGTGAGGATCTCGAGAGGTGTAAGAACCCCTCCAGGTACCCCTCCGGCAACAAGGGTTTCGTAGGCGTCGTGGGCGGGACCGGATGACGCAAGTGCGCTTACTCCTGTTTCTCCTACTTTCAACCCGAAGATCGGAATGATCGAAAGCCCCAGGATCACCAATGCTGCGGCGGTAGCGCCCCAGCGATTACGGGTGATCATTCTTGACCAACTGCTCCAGGAACGGCTTGCGCTCGCCTCTTTACGGATGCGTGGCCAGTCCACCCTTGGGCCAATACCTCCCAGGATGGCCGGCAAAAGAGTGTCAACCACGATTATGGAAATGAGGGGGATGAGCATGCCACCAATGCCGACAGAGCGAAGGCCCGGGACGGGGAGTACGACTAGTGCCATCAGGCCGATTGCCACAGTCAATCCGGACAGGAAGACTGCACGACCGGCGGTTTCCACCGCCCGAATCACAGCAGTGTGGTTGTCTGCGCCTTTCGCTCGCTCTTCTCGCCATCTTGTAACCAGCAACAGCGAGTAGTCGATGGAAACGCCCAGTCCCACAAGTGCGATGAGAAACTCAACGATGAACGAGACGTCGGTTAGATAGGTCAGCCCCCAAATCACAAGGAACGTGGAGAGGATCGAAACCGCGGCAACTGCTAATGGCACGAAGGCGAGTAACGAGGCGAAGACGAAGGCAAGGACGGCGAGCGCACCAATTCCACCGATCATCGTCTCAAGTAATACTCCCGGGCCAGTTGACGATCCGGTGCTCTGCAGCTGGTTGATTCCTGTAAGACCAACTGAGTACCCCGGTAAGAGCCTTTGCATTTCTGACATGGCGACGGTGGACGCTTTCGAAATCCCGAAAGAGTGTCCCAGCGGTGCAAAAAGATAAGCGAAGGTCGCCTGCCCGTCCCGGGTGACGAACCTAGAGTCGTTCGTACTTGCGTAGTCGACCACCCTTAGGCCTGGTTGGGATTCCCGGACGGCGTTGAAGGCAGTGGCGATCTGATGGTTGTCGCCGGCAACGCTCTGGCCCTTAGGCACAGACACCACAAGAATGTCCGGCTCGGTTTCGCCCCCGTTGCCCCAAGTATGGAGAATCTTGAGCCCCGTCTCGTAACCGGGCTGTCCCGGGAGGGAGAAGTCGACGGAAAGACGCTTGGAGACCTGTCCGGCCGCGATACCTCCCGCTACGAACATCACCGCCCACCCAATAATGATTAAACGACGGTGCCGAAGAACGAATCCCGCAAGGCGACCCAAAAATCCCGGGCTGGGTGACGACTCTCGACTTTGTGTGCTTATGACCCTCGGCTTAGTCATGTGGCAATCCATTCTGTCGCGAATGATTCTGAACAGAATTGTTTTATCACGATCTATCTGTGATGTACATTCCCAGGTATGGGACTTTTGGGAATGGCGCCAGGGGGGGAGGGCGATCAGGGCAACGCGGTTGCAGCCTCACCGGACAAGTCCTCTTGCTCGGAGGCCAAGCCCGCCTTGACCGAGTCCCCCGAATTCGGCCAATCCGTCGGCTTCCTCCTGTCCCAACTTGGATTTGCCGTTTCCCGTCGCTTTCACAAGCTTCTGGAGGACTTGGATATCGAGCCGAGGGACTTCGGAATCCTCCGCCTCGTCGCTTCTGTTCAGGGCCTTTCTCAGAACTCAGTAGCCGAGAGATTACAGATTCCCCCTTCGACGATGGTGGCGGTAGTCGACAACCTCGAAAGGCGTGGCCTAGTGGAGCGGCGCCCGGACCCACATGATCGCCGCGCAAAGTCCCTCTATTTGACCGAAGGAGCCAATGCTCTAATTGGCGAAGCTACCTCTGTTGCTGCGGATCTTGAATTCAACGGCGTTTGCAAGAATCTCGACGACGGAGAGCGAGAATTGCTTATTGACCTCCTCCAGAAAATTCTGTCCGGCTTCGGACTCCCTCCCAACATTCATCCCGGGATCCTTTCTGAAGGCGATATCAAGGGTACGGAAAACTGATGTTCTCGATTGGGATGTAAAGACGCAGGCCGCTAATCTCACTCAATACTTCCCAACTCAATATTTGTCACTATCGCGCCAGGACGATCCCACACATGACCCAACTCTCCATTTCAGAGCTCTTCTCCGTGGCTGGCAAGACCGTGCTTGTCACCGGAGGTTCCCGTGGAATCGGTGAGATGATTGCCGCAGGATTTCTTGCAAACGGATCCACCGTCTATATCAGCTCTCGCAAAGCCAGGACATGCGACGAGACGGCGGCACGACTCTCGGATACCTACGGAAATCCGTGTATTTCAATACCCGCTGACCTTTCCGGATTGGATGGTATCGCCACACTTGCGGGTGCTCTGTCCCAGCGTGTGAAGAAGCTCGATGTCTTGGTGAACAACGCTGGAGCTTCCTGGGGAGCGCCCCTGGAGGAGTTCCCGGAGCTTGGGTGGGACAAGGTTATGGACACCAACGTAAAGGGAGTCTTCTTTCTAACTCAGCAGCTACTCCCGCTGCTGGAAGCAGCAGGGACCTCCGAGAACCCCGCCCGCATCATTAACATCGGGTCAATCGACGGGATTCGTACTCCGGTGTTCGATACCCACTCCTATGGACCGTCGAAGGCAGCCGTCCACGCTCTGACTCGGGGGCTTTCTGCGAAGCTCGTTAGGCGGAACATCCTTGTAAACGCCATCGCGCCTGGTCCATTCCCGACCTGGATGCTGAGTACTGGAGTTGGAACGGGAGGAGACGTAGAAGGAACAGACTGGGAAGCTATCGGCTCCGCAATGCCGAGAGGGCGGATCGGAACTCCCGAAGACATCGTAGGAACGACTCTTTTTCTTGCTTCTCGCGCAGGTGCATTCACTGTCGGCGAAGTAATAACCTGCGACGGCGGCGTGGTCGTCAGCTAAGAATATGTCAGCAGGCGCAATTTGACGCGCCTTTGAATTGGCTTTTCCATCAATCGCCAAGAGGCCTCCGCAATAGAGAACGAAAGTCTAAACATAAGGATTGCCCGCCATCCCCGGCAAAGCTCGGCCGACCGCATTGTGAGCGGAAAGCTCCAGAAGTCGATGGCATATGACCGGCGTCCCACCCAACGCAAAGGGCGTGCCTGCGGCCAAGCGACTGGACTACGGGCGCTGGACAAGATGGCGAAGATGACGGCTGTAATAGCGAAAGCGGTTGCGGACATTCCAACGCGTGCTGAAAGTCAGGAATGCTCGTTCAGGTACCGGCTGGCTATTGCCAACATGGAGAGCCCGATGGCTCAGCGAATAGTCGCTGTGGAGCGTTGGATGCGTTACACGACCGCCGTCCGGCAGATTTCAAGAACGGCACCGAGAAGTAGCTGTAGAGTCAGCGACCCGGTGTCGTAGTAGGCCTGGTGGTCTGTCGCCGAAATGACTTGGTGGTCAAGCGCTGCACAAGTTGTCATCGACGATTGCGTCGACGATCTTCCGTTCGATTTCGGGCTTTCTCCCGCGACCCAGTGCTATCGTCCCGACCGCCTCTACCCGCCGGACGCGAACTTCTTCCTCCATGCTCGAACCGTGTCGAGATTCGTGGAACACGAAAGAGCAATCGCTTCGTTGGCGACATCGTCGGCTGCGAGCAAAAGCGCAGATGCCTGCACAACGCATCGATGAGGAAGAGAAGTTGAGCGAGACATCAATTCCAGCTCTCGACGCTGAGAACGCTCCTGACTGGATACAATACGAACCTAAAACCGCTGTTCTCTGGCGACCTGATCGCACTTTCGAGTGTCCGAACGAGTAATTCGTAGCAACAGAGAAAAGGCGTTATCGACTGAAGCCGACCGAGCTTGTCGAAGGGATTAGGAGGAGTTGCCCCATGGACCAGTAGGGTCCTCCCTCACCCAGCCGCGCCCACTACCGAAGACGTGCCTGAGGGTCCGGTGACAACGCCAGCGTCGCCGAAGGCGTAGATCTTGCCGTCGGCACCCACCAACCAGTATCCCTTGCCGCTGCTGGTCGGAACCACTGCGACGATGTCGGAGGTGCTAACTCCAATCTCGGGCACAGAGCCGAGGTATGCCGCTCTGAAGCAGAAGATCCCACCGTCGGACTCGACCAGCCAGTATCCCTTGCCATTGGGAGTCGGGGCCATCCCGACGAAGTCGAAGATGTGGAGACCCAGACCCGGAGGAGACGGAAAACCCACCGACCCGCGAAAGGCGGCGTCGCCGAAGGCGAAGATGCCTCCGTCGGAGGCCACCAACCAGTAACCGCCGCCGTCATGGGTGGCAGCGATTCCGACGATGGGACGGACGAGGGAAACCGCGTTGGCCCCTCCCGCCGGCTTCGATGGGTCTATCTGCCCGGTCGACCCGTGGTGGGCGGCGTCGCCGAAGGCGAAGATGCCTCCGTCGGAGGCCACCAACCAGTAACCGCCGCCGTCATGGGTGGCCGCGATTCCGATAATCGGCTTGGCCAGCGAGTCCGCATTTCTACCTCCCGGAGGAAGTGAGGGATTCAGCTGCCCGATCGAGCCCTGATACC
>DAIDIS010000206.1 GCA_027451785.1 Acidimicrobiales bacterium | reverse complement strand
ATCCTCTGCGAACGTTGTCTCCATGCCGATCGAGATCTCGCTGGCATAGTCCTCTCCGATGATCTCCGCGATCATTGCCGCTACGACCTCAAGGGTCTCTTCGGAGCTCACTTCCTGTCCTCCAACTGACGTCCCGGTCGTGCTCGCGTCAACCATTGTTGTTCCTGTTCCTTTCTCGTGTGCTGTCATCGTTGTGCCAGCACTCCTTGGCCCTCTCCGATTAGGCCTTCGCCGTCCTCATGCCCTTCAATGGGGCGACCGAGTGTCACGCTGACCACATAGTCGCCTTCTCTTGCGACTCCCACCTTCCACGTTCGTCGCCACGGGTCGGTCACCGAGATGACGCCGTTACCAACCTCGTTGATAACGAAACCATGGGGCTTACCTTGAAGCCCGGACCCGGAAGCCTTGGAGACCGCCTCCTTGCATGTCCACGCTATTGCCAACCATTCGTCGTCCGGTACTCCTTCGGGTTGCAGTTCCTGCTCTTGCTTTGACAGAGCCAACTCTGCAAACGCGTCGGATCGCTCCTCGATCTTTTCGATGTCGATCCCCACGTCGTATCCTTCGACACACACGGCAACCGCCATCCATTCAGTGTGAGACAAAGAGACCCGCAAATCAGCATCAAAGCTCCCGGTCACATATGGGCGACCCGATACCAAGTCGTTGTGGACCTCCACCTCGACCGGGAAAACCGACTCTACTCCGCGGTCCCACAACCAATTGCGCACAGCATCCTTGACTGCCATCCTCCCCAGAAGCCACTGCCTTTGGGCCCTCGGGTTCAAGCTCGCGTACTTCTCGCGATCCACGTGGCTCAGGTACCGTCTCATAGCAAGGTCTCGACTGGCAGCATCCGACCAGTGCTCGTCGACGATGAAAAAGCCCGGCTTGCGGTACTCCGAGATTGCCGCCGTTTCCGGGGATATGGTGCACTGCCATACCTTTTCGTCGCCATCGAAGCGACGGTCGATCCATCCGTCGATTCGGCACCACACCTTGCCTTTGACCATCAGCTCCATGTTTGACTGGACAGTACGGTCTCCCACTTGGCTGATCCTCAGCTCGCAGGGAACGATCTCTCCTACCGGCGGGAACGGCCCGAAGAAGCGCATCTTGTCAATGGATGCGGGTAGTGCAATGCGGTCGACCTCGAGGTTCCTCATGATCCAATAGCCCATCATCTGCCCGGCGCAGTCCAAAAGGGCTCCCCTGGCGGGAAGGTTTGCAAGTCTTGCTCGCATTCCATCTACTCCGATTTCGCCCAACTCGACAATTCCACGATAAGAAGGGCCGTGGAACATCCATCGATCGAGGTAAACGTTCGGCGCGGGGATGTCCGAAGGGCTGGCATCTGTAATCGGAGGCATGGCCGGATCCAGGGGCTCCGGATAGTTGTCGGCCAGAACAACTGTTGCCCTGGCGTAGCCGTCGATAGCCACTTGGACCCGCTCGGATTCAAGCATGGAGAGCCTTACGGTCACCTCAACCGGCGGCGCAACGGCCAGCCAGCGAAGTGCTCTTACGTTCTCCAGAGCTATTACGACCTTGCCGGGCGCCATCGACATCGCCGCCTCCATCATGAGGTCGATGAGCATGGTCATCGGCACCACAGGAAAGCGATCGGCATCGACTGGCCACTGCTCGGGCTGGGTGTAAAGCGCGTGGCCGTGCAACTCCGGGAACTCGTCGACGGACAGGAGGATCTTCTTCGTAACCTGTTGCTTCGTCTTTCGCTCGGCAGGAGCCGATGCAGGCGCAGGAGCTGATGCTGATGCGGCGGCAGAACCCGAGGCCGAGGCGGCAGGAACCACGGTTGTGGTAGCGGAGCTTCCAGGTGCCGTTTCTCCAGTGCTCCTACCACCGCCGGAATGGCTCGCCTCATCCCCTCTCTTCGTTCGAGTTGCCCGAACGCCTTGATCTTGAGCTCTGTCGGCAATCTTGGGTGCGCCTGTAGACCTACTCATCGGCGGGGCCTGGTCTCCACCTTGATGGCTGACCGTTTGCCCGAAACCACCGGACCCAGGCGAGGTGTCCGCAGACACTGCCCTTTCTGCGGTCTCGGCGACGTCACCCACGCCGGTCATTAGGTCTCCCACGCCGCCGGTCCGAAATACCGGAGGAGGCATCTGAGAAATATGAAGTGAAGGTGCAGACAGCAGGCCTGCAATCTGGCGTTGAGCATCGGCTGCCGCTCGCAATGCCGCTTCGTATGCCTGTGAGATGGCACCGTCGACCGGCGTCCCCGTTAGGGGCGGAGGACCAAAAGCACTCATCTGGCTTCCCTGAGCAGGCACCTGTGCCGACCGGGTATATTCCTCGGAATCCGCAGGTTGGCCTTGCCATTGAGGACCGTAGCCTCGCTCCTGAGGGCCGTAGCCCTGATCCTGCCGACCGTAGCCTCGCTCCTGAGGGCTGTTGTTCTCGTCACTCCAGGGAGCCCCGAGGGGCTTGGTTGTTGGCGGGTCTCCCACCCGGCCCACTGAAGCGGCACCCGGATCAATGGCAGCCCTTGCGGCATCAGGGCTTTGCGGAGGCGTAACCGCAGACGAAACTGGTGTTGCTCCGGGAGCGCTCCCGGAGCCAATTGAAAAGGATTCGTCCAGTCGACCGATATCCACGAGCGGCACACCAAGAGGGACGTGCCTGCTCCTTGACGGGTCGAACTTGGCGAAGGTCCTTGCCTTCCGCTTCTGCTCAACGCTAAGGACGCCCTTGCCCGCAGCCAGCCGGCTGAAGTCGATGTTTACGCCCTCGGCCCAAAGACCCGCGGATACTCGGAGGAGCTGCTGCATGCCTGGTTTCTTCGGTGATCCGGCGGTAAGGGTGGATGCGTCCAAGTCATGCAGGGTGTCATCAATGAACCCGGCAGTGGATCCGAACCCTACCTGAACGAAAACCCTGAACCCGGCGTCATACATGGACAGCGCCAGCTCGCGGAACCTTACCGGCTTCAAGAGGTGCTCAACCGTCAGGTCCCTAAGGGCCTTGGGGTCATCGGGGCAGAGTGCTGCAGTAGTGGCAGACCAAAGGGGGGTGATAGGAGGGTTCAACGTCGCGTCGTCGAGCAACGCTCTGAACGGCCCGACAAATGGTTCGATCGCGGGCGTATGGAAACCCGTCCTCAACTTCAGGTCTTGGCAGATGACTCCCTTTGCCCTGAGCCTTGCCGCCGCTTCCTGGCAGCTTGCGTCATCTCCACAAAGAATCGCCTGATGCGGGCAGTTGTCATGGGAGAGAACGACTCCAGGCAGGTCCTCGATCACCGAGGTCGCGACTTCGACCCCCGCTCCGACCATTAGATAGACGAGGTCGGGAAAGTCGAACTCGGTCGCCTCCAAGCGCTTTGAGATGTTGTGGAGCGCCTCGGTTGTCACCATTCCCGATACAACCAAACCGCTCCACTCGCCTAGGGAGTGACCTGCAATCCCGTGTGGGTGAACTCCAAGCTCCTTCAATGCGAGGTTCAGCGCTCGGGCTGTAACCAGAATCGCTCGGGACTGCTGCTCGATTGGACCGACTTCCTCTTCGTCGTTCCAATACTGAGACTCCTCAGCGGGCGCGATAGCGAAGTGCTCTGATACTTCAGTGGCGTCCGGGGAGTAAGTGGGCTCCATGCCTGGGAACACAAAGGCAATTTTTCCCCCGTTGGCGACGAGCCCCGATGGAGAAAACCAGATGTCGTTCCGTCCACGCCATGGCTTGCCCTTGGCGACCATGACTTTCGCAAGGTCAATCTTCCTTTTGTTCGGGTCGACGATTGCGAGACGCAACTTGGCGGAGGAGTCGAGGACTTTCTCCCGATCGTCGCGATCACCAAGCGTCGTTCCAGGCTCGGTTGCATTTTCCAGCTCATCGAGCTGGGTGATGAGAGCCTCTGCGTCGCTTCCGGTCATCAAGACAATCCGTCCACCAGGCAAGGGTGCCTCGGGATGTGGCACCGATAGCTCTTGTGCCTTACTTCCCTCCTCGCCGGAGGATACCGGTGAGGGCATAACCACCGCGGATGCCGCCGGTTCGTTGAAGGAGCGAATCACCGCATGCGTGTTGATCCCCCCGAAACCGAAAGCATTTACCGCCGCCACCCGGAAGTCGCCTGCCGGAACCGGCCACACATCGGAATCTGCAATCGGGTGGAAGCCCGTTGAGGCAAGAGACGCCTGCGGCTCGTCGCAATTGAGGGTAGGAGGAGCGATTCCCTCCTTGACCGCCATTACCGCCTTTATCAGGCCGGCAATCCCGGCAGCAGGCATTGCATGGCCGATCATGGATTTCACCGAGCCGATCACAGGCTGAGTCCTGCCATCGATTCTCGTCGAGAAGTACCTGGCCATTGTTTCGATCTCTGCGGCATCGCCGGTCGGAGTGGCCGTGCCATGAGCCTCCAACAGGCCAATGGACGACGAAGGGATACCCGCCTCCTTCCATGCCCTTTGGACCGCTATGAGTTGACCCTTCACACTCGGCTTCATGAGTGTCACGTCCTTGCCGTCGGAAGAGACTCCCAGTCCTTCCAAGACTGCATAGACCCTGTCGCCATCGGCCACAGCGTCTTCGAGGCGTTTCAAAACGACGATACCGGCTCCCTCGCCGATCACGAGCCCGTCCGCCTTCTCATCGAAGGGTCGGATGACACCGGAGCGGGATAGCGCCTTCATCTGGGTGAAGACGCTCCAGATCGTAACGTCATGGCACAGATGTATTCCTCCCGCCATAACAAGGTCACAGCGGCCGCTCCGAAGCTCTCGGATCCCGGCGTCAACAGCCAACAATGAGGAGGCGCAGGCGCCGTCCACCGTGTAGGCCGGTCCATGAAGATCCAACCGGTTGGCTATGCGCGAAGCAGTGAGGTTGGGCACTAGGTCTATCGCCGCCTCCGGCCGGAAGGATCCGAGGCGGTTATCGAACGCATCCTTGACAGCACGAATCTGTGACTCGCTCGCGTCGGGAAGTATCGAACGCAAGGTGGCCGCAAGCTGCTCGGAGGTGCGAACACGTTGCTCCAACCGAGCAATTCCAGGGGTGAGGTACCCACCGCGCCCGATAATCACGCCCGTCTTGTCAGGAGACGAAATGACCTCGAACCCACCGGCATCATTCAAAGCGGTCGCCGCAACCTGAAGGGCAATAAGCTGGTCGGGTTCAGCTCCCTCAACCGTTACCGGCATAATCCCAAAAGCCGAAGGATCGAACTGCGCCAGTTCCCCCAGGAATCCACCCCTTGAGCAATAGAACCTATCGGGAGATT
>DAIDIS010000205.1 GCA_027451785.1 Acidimicrobiales bacterium | reverse complement strand
ATTGATCCCGCAATCGAAGCAAGGAAATCGTTAATGTCGCCTACTGCACCGTGAAATCGCTCTGCGACCACGTAAATTTCTGTTCTGAGGCAGGTGGAGACGATGATTGCCTCCGACACGTTGTCTCCGTTGACGAGGGTCCGGAGGGACTTGTCCAGCTGGTCGCGACCTATGGACACTCGCTCCAGGATCGGTAACGGGCAGCTCCTGAAGTTGAGTCCGACAACTACAACGTTCACAAGTTCGAATTCTACTCTTGGTGGTCAAAATCTCCCAACGCGCTCCGGACAGACTTTTCGAGATCCGGAGAGGATCCGGCCTCGGCGCTGGTCAGCCGCTCCGGTTGGCATTGGAGTTGGCATTGCGGTTGGCATTGCGGCGGGTCTCGTGGAAGCTGAGCACCAACAGCTCCATTCCGACGTCGAGATTCCTAATGACCGCGTCGGAAGGCAACGTCAAGTGCACCGGCGCAAAATTGAGGATCTCGCGTACCCCAACCGAGTAAAGCTTGCCCGCTATGTCTTGAGCCACCATTGCCGGCGAAGTGATTACGGCAATTACGGCGGGATCTTTTCGATTGGCTTCCGGGAGGTTATCGATGTGTTCGATCCGGTGGCCGGCAGCATCAGTTCCGACTTTGGCAGGGTCCGCATCATAGAGTGCGCAAATCCGAAACCCGCCCCTTGAGAGACCGGGGTAGGTCAAAAGCGCCTTTCCCAGGTTTCCCACTCCGGCTATGCAGACCGGCCGATCACCTCCAACGCCCAAAGATTCGCCGATTTTTTGCCGAAGGATCGCAACCTCGTATCCCGAGCCCCTGGTTCCGAATGCTCCTAGCCGCGAGAGGTCTCGTCGAACGTTCGCACTGGTGACACCGGCGAACTCTGCCAACCCTTCCGAAGATACGGTCATAACGCCTGAGTCTTCGAGCCAAGACAGGATCCGGTGATATGTGGCAAAGCGGTTTATCGAAACCGGGGGTATCCGATCCAGGTCCTTTCGTGGTTGCAAGGTTCTCTTACCTCCCGGGTTTAAGCCGACGGCCTCCCAACCCCTAGTCTTGATGCCGAATTGGACTTACAGCTTGCCATCATTGCCATGTTGGTTGCCCTGGTTGCCTCCTTATCGGCTTACGAAAGGTGGGCATCTTCTCATGGTTCGTCCCTGCACAACCTGGCTTGGGGATTTGGGTTCCTACTCATTTCCGTTGCATCGGGATTTATGGCCGCAGGAGCAAAATTGGGGTGGAACCAGACGATTTTCAGAGGTTTCTACCTGTTTGGAGCCGTCGTCGACGTGCCGGTACTTGCACTTGGCAGCGCCTACCTACTCTTCGGAAAGGAAGTCGGGAGGTGGCTCAGCAGGCTGGTAGCGGCTTTTTGCTTCTATTCTGCGGGGATTGTAACCACCACCAGGTTCACTCATACGCTTCATCCGAGCCAACTTCCCCAAGGATCACAGGTCTTTTCCGCTTTGCCCCGAGTTCTTGCAGCAGTCGGCTCAGGGTTGGGAGCGTCCTTCATATTCGTCGCATCCGCCATCGGGATCGTGAAATCCCTTCGATCTCGACCGAGGAAAGGCAGATTGGCGGCAACAAACCTTCTGATCTCGGTCGGGGTGGCAATCATGGGGATGTCCGGCGCCCTCAACTCGGTTTTCGGAGCTATGAGCGCCTTTTCCGTGACTCTCACGATCGGCATAATCGTTATCTATTCAGGGTTCCTGGTTGGAACTGCTGCCCCTCGAAACACCGTTCTACTGAGCGAGGAAACAGTCATAAAGCTGAGTGCCTGACGGTACAAGCGCTTTCACCCGAGAAAATTTGGTGCTGGAGTATATCCAGGGCTTGAAATTCACCCAGGCAATAAGCGCATCCTATGTGTAGGGTATTTCGAGCGAGCAGACGGAGGGAGGCAGTTCCGTGCCGCAGGCAGGAAATGGCAGCAAGCCACATGAGCGCAAACCGGTAACGCCACCGCACGCAGCGCTCCTCAAAGAAAATGACAGGGTGCAGGAGCAATTGGGGCCCCAATTGTCGGCCGATGCCGCCAACATTGGCCAGGTCAGCCCAAGCCAGCCCAAGCCAATGGGTTTCGCTGCAGGAGCAGTGGGACCCGAACCTGGCAAAAGCCGACCATCTAAGCCACCCCACGCTTCTACCGCTCCTCCTCCAGCACGCCCTCAAGCCAATCCGATTCAAGCTGATCGCCACGTTGTCACCTCGGCGACCTCGGCTGGTTCTGCGACGGCCCCTCCTGGTTCTGCGACGGCCCCCGTTGTCGCCTCGGCGGCCCCTCCGCAATCACAAGGATTCAGGCAAGGGTCGATCACATCGCCCGCAGGGAGGGGAACGCTTCCAGGCACGGGCCTTGGTAGCTCAGTCGGCGCGCCAAACACATCTCTCGCGTCGCCCTCAATTCCACCGGAACGAGTGCCAAAGAGTCCTTCTGTGCCCAGCACCTCGATTCCAAAGCGGGAAACGCCCACCTCGCGACCATCGGTGCCTGAGCGCCCAGCACCCGCCCATATGGATCCCAATCGAACAAATCCAACTTCGGCAACGGGAATGAACGCTTCGAACATCGCGCTTGTCAGCAACGTAATCGATCTCAGGCCAACTGAAGACGATGTCAACGAGGGCTTGGAGCAGCCGCGCTCAACAACCTCTTTGACAAAGACAAACGCTGCCTCATCCCGCCTTGCGCGGTTACCGGTCAAAGTAGGCATTCCGGTGGCCGCAGTCCTCGTCGCCTTGATTGTTGTTCTCTTCCTGACGCGATCAGGAGGCGGTAGCAATCTGGCTGGGCTGCCGTCCGGACAGGCCCAGAGCACGGTTGCTTCGGAAAGCGTAAAGGTCCCCACGGTTTTGATGTTCCAAGCAACCTCCGGAACATTTTCCTCAAGTGGTGGAGGCGTAACGATTGCCCTTAGTGGGGTCTCTGACTCAGCATTGAGTTTTGGTGGCAGCGGCAACGCACTTCTCCAGCCGGCCAAGACGATCTCAACCATTTCGGCCATTTCATCCTGGAACTCGTTCCAGTTCGGCCAAAGTCCCCCCCAAGCGACTCTTGTTCTCACCAATGCGAAGCACGGCGGCTCGGCTACGGTTCAACTCTCTTCGGTCCGGCTCGATGCCGGATCGTCGACCCTACTGCTGGACGCCCGCAGTAGTGGACAAGCGAATCAAGGAAATGTCTCGGGTTTCCCGAACTCGTTCTCGGGAAGCATTCTGTATGTAGACAACTCCAACGGAACCGATGTCGGTGGCTGCCGAATCGTGCCGGGAGCTGAGTGTGCGGGCGGTTCGCTGGCAAATGCCAACTTGGCTTTTGTCGCTCTCAGTGGAGCGAACCTATCGTCTGCCGACCTGACCGGTTCAGTTCTATCCGGGGCGAATTTAGCCAACGCAAAGATATCCTCCGCGGTCCTCCCGCAATCCATCCTCAACTTTGCCAACTTCTCGGGAGCAAACCTACAGGGGGCGAACTTGAATAGCGCTCAGATGGAGGGTGCTTCAATGTACGTGACCGACCTTGATCACGCGACATTGAGGAGTGTGAATGCGCCAGGCGCGAACTTATCTGCTTCCGACCTGATAGGAGCCGATCTATCGAACTCAGTGTTGACCGGTGCCAACTTCATCAACTCCGCATTGACCGGCTCCAACCTTTCGGGCGCAGCATTGATCAACGCCAACTTCACGGGTGCCGATCTCTCCAACGCCAACCTTTCGGGAACCAACCTGTCCAATACGAACCTGTCGGGGGCCAACTTGGATGGCGCTTCGACCAAGGGTGCTTTTTTCTGCAACACCACGATGCCGGACGGTTCGGTTAGAAACTCCACATCGGCCTGCCGCATCATGCGGAGCCGGTCGTCGACGGCTTGCTCCACCTCCGCCAACAGACTCGCGGCCTCTCCCTCGTCGGTCGCTACGCGCCGAACGTGCGGCGCCCGTTCCAACCACGCGAACTCGACGCCGCCCTTGCAGTCCACCACCACGATGCGGCAGGCGGCAGGGCGGGTCCACTCGATCAATCCGACGAGGAGTTGGCGGAGGAAGCTGCTCTTG
>DAIDIS010000204.1 GCA_027451785.1 Acidimicrobiales bacterium | reverse complement strand
AGGCTGCCTACGCGGCTAACCCTTCAGCGGTCCAGGACATGTTTGTTCGAGGCGGGAGTTTCTCCCCTTCTTCCGGGACATACGCGGGTACGGTGTCTCTCAACTATGCGGGAAACACAACTGCGCCCGGGACGTATGCGGTGGTGGTCAATCAATCGGCTACCGAGGCAACCAGCAATGGCAACGTTTTGGCCAGCGGTACCGTCTCAACGGGCGAAACCCTTACCGTCCAACAGGGCACTTCCAACGTCTCGTATACGACGACCGGAGGCCAGTCGCTCACATCGATAGCGTCGGCACTCAATTCCGAGTTTGCATCATCGGGATTGGGACTATCGGCGCAGGTGATCAAGTCGGGCCAGCAGCTTCAAGTTACGGCCGACGCCTATGGCTCGGCTTCGGGATTCCAGATCCAAACGTCCAACGGGGCAGCCGGAACTACCGGGTTGACCGGTGGGGTCAGCGGCAGCTTCGTCAATTTCTCGGGGCTGGATGTCCAGGGAACGATCAACGGTGTTACCGCCTCCGGCAACGGACAGTTCCTTACAGCACCCGTGACGGATCCAACCTTGGCCGGAATGCAGCTCCAAGTCACGGCGACCGGGATTTCGTCGGCGACAAACGTAGGTTCTTTTACCTACTCGCCCGGTATCGCTCAGACCGCGGCCACGGTTGCCTATAACTATGGGGCTCCGGGCACCGGCTTTGTGGCCGACGCGATCAACGGGCTTCAAACTCAATCGAATGACTTAAACCCTCAGATCTCCTTCTATCAGCAATTGGCCACCCAAGAGCAGACCATGCTTGAGAACCAGTTCAACCAGATGGAGCAAACCCTTGCGAACTTGAAAAGCCAAAGTTCGTACATGAGCTCCGCTCTGGGGGGCTTGGCTGCACAGGGAATCTAGGCGTAGGCGTTGAAGTCATCGGGAAATGCTAGGCGAGGCCCAGATGATTAGCGCTGTCAAGCACCGCAGGCTTCGGGCCTCAGCTGAGGCGGGGAAGTTGCCGAAGTTATATCAAAAGCATATGAAAACAAGTAACGAGACCGGGGAGCGAAATGCCGACAAAGTCGTTGGAAGATCGATATGTCTCAGACTCTGTCGTTACAGCCGGACCGGCGACGTCGGTCGTAATGCTGTACGAGAGATTGCTGGACGACATGGCTGTTGCGGTAGCCGCCATCGATGCCAAGGATTTCAAACTTGTCCATATGTCCTTGGTGCATGCTCAGGAAATCCTAAGACTTCTGCGCACAAGCCTTCGCCCTGAGATTTGGCCGGACGCCGGTAAGTTGGCGAACTTGTATTTTTATTTCGAGAGGGAATTGATCGAAGCAAACATAAGCCACGACAAGGAGCGAGTGGCTTCCATCTATGGCATGGTGGAGAAGCTGACTTCTGCATGGAAGATTGCAGCGGAAAAGTGTGTGTCGGAGATAAGCAGCACGAACGCAACGGAGACCGGTGGCTACCTGGCCTGAAGTTCTCGACGAAATTGAGGAGCGGAACGAAAAGTACCGGAAGTTCCTGGAGAGCGGCTCGGGGGAACTGCCCTGCTTTCTTCCGCCTACAGACGTAGGTCCGCTCCCGCCGGAGCTTCAAGCTAGAGCGAAGGCTTTGCTTGACGAAACTCATGAGTTGGAGGCCAGGGCCTCGGAAATGAGGGACTCGGTAGCGAGCCTCCTATTGCCAACCTCAGGCGGGTACGCGAACAGTTTGGCGGGAGTCTTTGATGAGTTGGCCTGAGGCCTTCCGTCTGAAATCTTTTCTTTTCCGTTTTCCGGTAGTGGGGAGTAACACGGTTTGAATATGAAAATCGGAATTGTTTGGCGCGTAAATTCAATGACACGCCCGACGAGTTGGCGTGAAGTATGGTCGGATTGTTATGAAATTCGATCCTGAGAAGTCGGCGATTGTGGACGGGATCATCCAGTCCCTCCTGGAGGGCGAAGATAGAGTTCCCGACGCATGGTTATTGGAGCAATCCCTGATCACCGGTCCCACCAGGCGTGCTCTTCACGGTGTCTTGATGTACGAAGAGGGAAGTCGCGTTCTGGACGCGGGTTGCGGTTTTGGTGTGGACATACTTGAGCTTGCCGGTCAGTTGCAGGTCGAAGCGGTTGGCCTCGACCAGAGCGATGAGATGCTCTCCACCGCCCGCAGGATTCAATCGGCATTGGAAGAAAAAGACTTCTTCGTTCCGGGTTCTACCGTCGAGCTTGTGCGAGGCGATGTCGAGAAACCGGGTCTGGATCCGGACTCGTTCGACTTGGTCACTTCGACTTTCGTCTTCCAATACCTGAATGATCCTGTTCCGGTTTGTGAACAGCTGGCCACATTGATCAAACCGGGTGGTCACCTATGCATCATCGACGTAGATGACCAACTGAGCCTCGTCTACCCTGAGCCTTCCGACGCGTATTCACGCCTCTCCGACTCATTCAACCGGCTCCAAGCGATAGGCGGCGGCGATAGGAACGTCGGCAGGAAGCTTGCGGGGTACCTGGATGCTGCAGGATTTGAGGTTGCCGCAACCTTGGTATTCCCGATGTCCGTCTACAAGACGGATCCGCCGAACGATCCTGGGAAGCGATTCCTAATTGAGAGGTTCACCGAGGCTAAAGACGGCATCGTTGCCAATTCCCTCATGTCCGAGAAGGACTTCGAGGATTGCCTTTCGCTATACGCGAGTGAAAAGCCGGGTCCTCAGTTCAAAACCAACTCTCAGGTAATTGCGATCGGTAAAAAGCCGGAGTAAAAGATTGGGCGCTCGTGGGGATTACGCCCTTGGGTGCCGTTCCTTTCTTGTCGGGTCTTAGGTTTTGTCGGTCACGCCTGCCGAGTCAAATGTCGCCATCTCGGACATCACTCTCGCGCTGGCCTGGATCACCGGCACGGCGAGGCATGCACCGGTCCCCTCTCCAAGCCGAAGATTGAGATCGATAACCGGCGACAGACCAAAGTATTCGATGGCTGCCGAGGCGCCAGGTTCAGTTGAACGGTGGCCGGCAATCAGAAAGTCGAGGATTTCAGGCTTCGCAGCTACTGCCACCAAGCCTGCGGCATTGGATATAACCCCGTCCATAACTACCGGAACTCCCAAGCTGGCTCCACCCACAATGTAACCCGCAATGGCGGCTATCTCGATTCCACCTAGCTCGGCAAGTAGCCGGGCAACGCCGTCAACACCATTGATCCCGGAAGGATTGGCTCTCGCCAGTCCCGCCTCTATGGCGGCGACCTTGCGTTCCAAATGGTCGTCGTCGATGCCGGTTCCTCGGCCCGTTACCTCGTGAGCGCTCTTTCCCGTTATGGCGGCGATCAATGCGGCAGATGGGGAAGTGTTACCAATCCCCATGTCCCCGGTTAGCAATAGGTCTGCTCCATCGGCGATCATCTCGCAAGCCAGGGATGCGCCAACTGAAAGAGCCTGTTCCGCCTCCTCGATGGTCATTGCCGGTCCGGAAGCTAAGTTGCCGGTTCCCGGTCGAACCTTCGCGTCGATGAATCTTGGCTCGTTATCGCCGTCTCCGACACCGGTCCAGTCGATAATGGATGCAACGCCCACGTCTACGACCACAACTGAAGCCCCAGCCGACTTTGCCAAGGAGTTTACGGCGGCCCCACCCGAAAGGAAGTTGAGGACCATCTGGGTAGTGACTTCCTGCGGCCAGGGAGTTACGCCTTCTTCCAGAACTCCGTGGTCTCCCGCGAAAATTGCAAGAGCCGGCTTGCTGGGGGCCGCGGGAGGAACCCTCCCTTGGATTGCACTCAGCTGAGCTGCGAGGTCCTCAAGAGCACCCAGCGATCCCACGGGCTTGGTCAGCCTGTCCAAATACTCTCTGGCCTGGTTCTCCGAGGTCTTATCGGCCTGACGGCATTGAGCGAGGGCTTCGCGAAAACTGTTGTGGTTCCCCATCGGGATAGAAGTGTATGCCTACGGGGCCACCCTGGCCCAAAAAGCACTGCCGGATGAATGCCGACCTAGGCCTATCCCGCCGCCATCAGGGGGTCTTGGTCCGGGCCTTGATTCTTGCCGGTCGGCTCGTTTACTGGGCTATCCGAATAGTCCATATTCCGGGAATATTCTCTACCGACCGCAGGCGATGCGTGGGTTTCAGCTCCCGCCTTGACGGATATTCCAGGACCCGGTCCTCCGTTCCCATCGGAGCTATCTGTCGAATGGTCGATGAAAACCAGCTTTTCGAATATCACGAATTTCGCTACCCAAACGACGCCGAAGGCCGCCAGGGACGCGAAGTTCACGGCAATGGAAGTAAGCAGGTGCGAGTAACCGTGGCTCTTGGAGTAGTTCTCTGTAAGGCTTACCGACCAGAGGGACACGGCAAGCCCGATGAATGCGAGCACCCAAAACGGAATTATCTCTTTCGTGAGGTGAGATTTTCCTGACTTCTCCCAGGCCCATGCCCGGTTCATGTAATACGAGGGGAGTGCCGCGCACGCAGTGGCAATGACATTGCACTCGACCGCCGACCCGACTTGCAGTATTCCGTATGTAAGTAGCAGTACGCCTTGGCTTATCAGCACTGCGACGACAGAGGCCATTGAGTACCTTACGGCTTTGCGTCCCAGCGGTGTCTCGTACCATGCCTTAACCGCGCTCAACGAGAGCTTCATTCGCGCCAGTTTACAGGTTCATTACAAATTGCGCCCGGCGAGGATTTACTGGGGGCCTTTCCTCTGCTCTCCGGGCGTTGGAATGGGGCCTTAGCCAGGCGAATATGCTTAAAGTTGGCCCCTCCTGGCAATGTCTCCCAGCCATGAGGCAGATGGCTTCGGGGTTCGTACAAAGGGCGGTTGCCGATTTGCCTGTACTAACCCGAATGTAGGGCCATAGCCGCGAGACCACTCGAAGTTGTCGAGGAGGCTCCAATGAATGTACCCGGAAACATCAATCCCGTCTCTGATGCAACCGGAAATCTCTTCCAGTGCCTTCTGGGTGTGCTCGATGCGTTCCGAGTCGTCTGCAGTTCCGATCCCGTTCTCGGTGACCACTATGGGTATATTGCCACCCAGTTCCCAAGCCCGACGGATCGTCGCACTGATGGCTTCCGGCCAGAATTCGTAGCCCATCTGGGTCAGCCTCGCTCCGTCGGGAATAGCGACGGAACCTGCCGGCCCGACCAACGAACGCGAATAGGTCTGAACGCCGATAAAGTCGTCGCCTTGGCAGGCTTCCAGGAAGACGTCTTCGCTTCTGGCACGGATTCTGTTTAGCTGGGCCATCGCCTGGTCCGCTTGGGGCCCAGACGGATTATCCAGTTGATAATCGGTCATCGACAGAGTGATTCCGGTTTTAACAGCGGAGGTTGGGCTGGCTTCCCGGATAGAGTCGACGGCCAGCCGATGCGCCCGGACGAAGTTGTCTGTAGCAGCGGTTCTTGAGGACGTGTCTCGTTTGCCTGGGGGGAAAATGCCGAGCCTGTAGCCCAAAAGGGCAACAATGTTGGGCTC
>DAIDIS010000203.1 GCA_027451785.1 Acidimicrobiales bacterium | reverse complement strand
ATCATGACCTCCAACCTGGGAACTTCGGATCTGGGTAAGGCCACAGTCGGCTTCGGCTCGGCTTCGGAGGCGGTTACTCACGAGCACATGAAGATCAAGCTGAATCAGGCCCTGAAGGCCCACTTCAGGCCGGAGTTCTTGAACAGAGTGGACGAGATCGTCGTCTTCCACAGCTTGACGCTCGAAGAGGTTACCGAGATTGTCGACCTCCTGGTGAAGAGGATTGCCACTCAGCTTGCGGCTCAGGACCTTGGTTTCGAGCTTACTCCTGCAGCCAGGACTCTCCTGGCCGAGAAGGGTTACGACCGTATGTTGGGTGCCCGACCTCTGCGAAGGGCAATCCAGCAGATGATCGAGGCTCCGCTTTCGGAGAAGATCCTCTGGAAGGAGTTCAGGGCCGGCGAGACCATAGTTGTGGACGAAGCTGACGGGGAGATCGTTTTCCTCACCGTCGAGGGTTTCCAGCCTCCGCCGGTCGAGCTGGCGGGTACGTCGCCCACGCCGTAGAGGGTTATGCGAGTTGGCCCTTGAAAAGGGACACAAGCCTAGAGAAGGGCACCGGGAAATACCGGTGCCCTTCTCGCGTTAGGGAGCGTTACTGGCGAGCGAGAATGTGTCACAGTTGTTGCCTATCGTTCGTCCGGTGACATCTCCGATATCCGAAGGGGCTTAATCCAAGTGCCGCGTGTGAACTCAGGTTTCCGGTGCTCGAGTTGTGGGACCGGGTATCTCAAATGGGCCGGCCACTGCGCGGAGTGCGGGGAGTGGAACACTGTCGTGGAATACCAGGAGGAAAGGGCCTCTTCGTTTCTTGGTCATTTCGCCCAACTGCAGGACTTAGAGGGAAAGTCGCGGCTTGAGGAAGGCAACCCGGCAAGCGGAGACCGATTCGATGCCGGCTCCGGGGGGGGCGACCAAGCTTTTGGATTTGGAGGGCGGAGAGCCGGCTGAGAGTGCGCTTTTCTCAACCGGAGTACCTGAGCTCGATCGAGTGCTCGGCGGTGGGCTGGTCGCAGGGTCCGTTACCCTCCTGGGGGGTGAACCGGGGATCGGAAAATCAACCCTTACCGTTCAATTGGCGCTGGAAGCGGCGTCTGAAGGACGCAAGGTTCTAATCGTCTCAGCTGAGGAGTCGAAATCGCAGGTTCGCTCCCGGGCGTCAAGGTTGGGTCTCATCCCAGAGTCCCTATGGATAACGCAAGCCTCCGCCTTTGGCGAAGCATTGGCCGATGCAATTTCGATTGGGCCCGAATTGGTAATCGTCGATTCCATCCAGACAGTGTTGGATGACCAGACTCCCGGTGCCCCGGGATCCGTTACTCAGGTAAGGCAATGTGCCCAGCTCTTCACGCGTATGGCGAAAATTACGGGAATGTCTGTGGTGATGGTGGGGCATGTGACCAAGGACGGGGCCTTAGCCGGTCCAAGATCCTTAGAGCACGTAGTGGATACTGTCTTGTCGTTCGAGGGAGACCGGGGGGGACAGCTCAGGATCCTGAGGGCGTTGAAGCACAGGTTTGGAGGGACGGGTGAGATTGGGCTTTTTGAGATGACGCAGTTAGGTCTGCAAGCCATTGACGACCCCAGCGCCGTGCTCTTGGAGGACAGAGTCCCCGGAGTCGCCGGATGTGTAGCAACCGCAATTACGGACGGGAATCGGGCGCTTGTTGCGGAGGTTCAAGCTCTTGTCTCCCCCTCGTCGCTACCTGCCCCTAGGCGGAGTGCACAGGGGCTGGATTCATCGAGAGTCGCGAAGTTGGTGGCTGTAATCGAGAAGCGTTGCGGCATCCCATTGGGGGGGATGGACATCTTCGTGTCTGTCGCTGGAGGGATCAAACTGGTGGAGCCGGGTTCCGATTTGGCGGTAGCGCTTGCCATCGTGTCGTCGGCGACTGGGATAGCAATTGATGACAACGTCGCCGTTTTTGGCGAGATTGGATTGGCGGGCGAGGTTAGGACAGTGCCGAATGCACGGGCCAGGACCGAAGAGGCACTAAGGCATGGATTCAGGCGAGTGATTTTGCCACCTAGGGTCGAGACCGATCGGAACGGCAAGGAGTTGATCCGTGCCTCCACCTTGGTCAATGCAATCGAATACTTGGAGCTTTGCGGATCTTCAACACCTAATTAGTTGAGCGGGATTCCATAAACCTTTGGTATTTTGGTATTGGAAGTTGTGGGAAAGTTACAACCCTTCTACCCTTGTATTGAGAGGCCAATATGGCTAGAACGTTGGGAGACCCATGCCGTTCGATGTAGGAGACAAGGTTGTCTACCCCCATCATGGGGCAGCCGTAATCGAAAAGCGCGAGAAGCGCCAGGATTTCGGCGAGCAAAGGGAGTACTTAGTCCTGAGGCTCGCTTACGGTGACCTTACTCTGATGGTTCCCGCCGACAATACGGATGAAGTCGGGTTGAGGGAAGTCATCAATGACGAAGAAGTTGAAGAAGTCTTTGCGGTCCTCCGTAAGAAGGAAGCGCGAATGCCGACCAACTGGTCACGACGCTATAAGAACCACGTCGAGAAGCTGAAGTCCGGCGATATTTACCAGGTGGCCGAAGTCGTCCGAAACCTTTCCATCAGGGACAAGGACAAGGGACTATCAGCCGGCGAGAAAAGGATGCTATCCAGGGCTCGCCAGATCCTTGTGTCGGAACTCACGTTCGCCATCGGCGTAGACGAGGAAGAAGCGGAAAAGCGCCTTAACGCGGCATTGCCGTAACCGGGAGCTTGAGTGTTCGTTGAGGTCACCAGGCTTCTAATAGTCCTGGCGTCGACCGCTGCCGGTTATACGGTAGGTGGCGGAGATGTCTCCTCGGCTTCTGGGCGTGGTCCCGTTCTCGGAGCGATACTCGGTGCCTTGATCGGCTACGTGGTCGGTGGGATCGGGGGAAGGCTCTTGGAGTCCGCCCTCGGCAAGGCCGAGCGTAGGCTTGAATCGACTCCCGCTCCGAAGCTGCTTTCGGCCGGTCTCGGGGCAATTGTCACAGGAGGGATCGGGGCGATCCTCGCCGCTCCTGCTCCGGTGTTCATTCCGCACCGCCTCGGTTGGCCGATATTTGCTCTTGTAACTTGGGTGGCAGGTTATGCCGGGTTCTTCTTCGGCTTCCACCGCAGCGACGACTTTCTTGCCACTGTTGGACTATCCACCAGGCCCTTCACGAGGACTTCCCCCTATAGTCACCAGCTTGGCAACGAAGCATCGCTCTTGGATACGAGCGCCATCATCGACGGTCGGCTCCTTGCCCTTGCCAAGGCCGGTTTGCTTAGCGGGACGCTGTTGGTGCCGGTGTTCGTCCTGGACGAGCTTCAGGGAATTGCCGATGCTCAAGATCCCATGCGCAGGCGAAGAGGCCGACGAGGTCTGGACCTTTTGAAGTCGTTGCAGACGATCCAGGGTATTGAGGTGCGGATTGTCGACGACGAAGTGCTGGAGCATGCCGAGGTCGACGCAAAGCTGATTTCACTGGCCAAGCGGCTTAGGGTTGGCCTGGTCACGGTCGACATACCCTTGCAGCGAGTGGCTGAGCTCCAAGATGTCCATTGCCTTAACTTGGATGACCTGACTGAATCCTTGAAGGCCGTCTACGTTCCGGCAGAGATGATCGACATCCATATCTCGAAAGAGGGACGTGAGCCGGGTCAAGGTGTGGGTTATCTCGATGACGGAACGATGGTCGTGGTTGCCGAGGCGGCGGAGTTGATCGGCTCGGAAGTCCACGCAAGGATCGTCAACACGATGCAGACATCGGTAGGGAAGATGCTTTTTGCCTCTCTCGAAGAGGGAGCGTAGTTGGGATCGGTGTGGGCGGTAGTCGTGGCCGGAGGTCAAGGCACCAGGTTCGGCAGACCCAAGCAGTTTGAGGAAATTATGGGCCGCAGAGTCATCGACTGGTCGGTTGCTGCAGCAGCTCGCGTAGCCGATGGCGTCGTGGTTGTGGTCCCCGAAGTACACACAACCGGGGAGTATCCGGGAGCGTCGGTTGTGGTAGCAGGAGGCGCGAAAAGGTCGGGCTCGGTTCGTGCCGGTCTTGCCGCTGTTCCGATGGATTGTTCGGTCATTGTGGTCCACGATGCGGCGCGTCCCGCGGCGAGCGAGGGACTGTTCGCGAGGGTCATTGCCCCTCTCCTATCAGTCGGCTCGCAAGACCACCCTGGAACTGTCGAGCCCGGCTATACTGGAGAGGCGGTTAGTGCCGTTATACCGGTTATTCAGGTGACGGACACCTTGAAAAGAGTTCACTCCGGTGTTGTGGTTGAAACTCTTGAAAGGGAGTCTCTCGTCTATGTGCAGACACCTCAGGCATTCGATGCCGAGATGCTCAGGAAAGCTCACGAGTCGGAGGCAGAGGCTACCGACGATTCCGCATTGGTCGAAAACTGCGGAGGAACGGTAATGGTGGTGCCGGGGGAACCTGAAAACATCAAGATCACCGAGGCCAGGGATATCGGTCTAGTGGCTCAAACTCTGGAGAGTCACGCCTCTGTTGATAGGCGGCCGGTATGAGAGTTGGATTCGGGTTCGACGTGCATCCCTTTACCGACGACCCTGCCAAGAAGCTAATAATCGGAGGAGTGGTGTTTGAAGGCGAGGCGCCCCTCAAAGGCCATAGCGATTCCGACGTTGTCGCTCATGCCATTGCGGATGCGCTATTGGGCGCAGCATGCTTGGGTGATCTGGGAAGTCACTTTCCCGATACTGACTCCAAGTTCAAGGGAGCCAACAGTCTGGAGCTTCTTGCCCAAGTCGTCTCGAAGGTGCGCTCCGAGCGTTGGGAAGTCGCCAATATAGACACGACCGTCTTGGCGGAGCGACCGAAGATCGCGCCGATGAGGTCGGCGATGGAGGCTGCTCTGAAAAGTGTCGTAGGTGCTCCCGTGAGTGTAAAGGCAACCCGCGCTGAGGGATTGGGAGCGATCGGACGGGTTGAGGGGATAGCCTGTTGGGCCGT
>DAIDIS010000202.1 GCA_027451785.1 Acidimicrobiales bacterium | reverse complement strand
CCGAAAATATTCTTTGGGTCATTGGGCAGATTGCGGGAGGGATTGAGGCCGATACCAATCTTGGGCGGGCTATGGTCACGGCGATCTCATCCCCGGACCCTTTGATCACCGATTGCCGTCTCCAAGTCGAGACGGCCATGTACGACATGCTGTTGAGTGGGGTGAGAAATGCTGATCCCGAAGACAGGACTGAGGTGGTGAAGATTTTCTCACACATCCTGTTCTCCTCACTTCTGGGGTGGGTAAACGGATGGACGGATGTCGACATGGTTCGCACCGAGATGGAGTTGGCTGCGAATTTCATATTGTCACGCTGTAAGTAAGGATTAAGGATAGGTAGATTGACGCCGGGCGTGGGCGTTCTGGCACCCTTGGCGAGGCTGCTCAGCTCTCTTCAGCAACTGATACGGTACCTTGCTCCAGAGTAGGCACAAGGTTAAGCAACTTCGAATATAAGTAAATCACTCGTTTGTTGCCACTTTTGCTGTAGCATTAACACAGGTCTCCAAGCACGGATGATTCCGTGTTGCAGCTTGGAGGTGGAATTGGTAGCCCATTGCCTAGGGGGGCAGAGAGCAAGGCCGCCAGAAACGGGAGGATATTGCCTGTGAATGCCACCGCTGACACGTCGGCTCACACAGTAATCGATGCAACGCTTACCGACGCAAGCGTCTGGGAAGAGGAAGATGTACGAACACCGGGAGTAGATCCCCAGCTTCGCCAAGAGCTGGACTCGGTGGTTTCAAGCATCTGTAGAGCCCTCAACGACCCCAAGCGTTTGGTCGTCCTGTATGCACTGAGGGATGGTCCCCATACCGTCACGGAACTTTGTCAGGCATTGGGCGTACCACAGGCAAACACGTCTCAGCACTTAGCAGTATTGCGCGAGAGGGGCCTGGTTGCGACAGAGCGAATGGGCAACAAGGTTCTCTACTCGTTGCGCCACCGCAAGGTCGTAGATGCTGTCGACATGCTTAGGGATGTAATGGCAGACGAGCTGGAGCGCCAGCAATTAGCGCTGTCGCCCAGACGGGCTCGCTGAAAGCAAAACAGCTGTATTGGCCGTGGCGTGGCTACGCCTTGTTGGAGCCCTCGGCCCCCCGGGTGTCAGGACGATGCGAGGTTGCTAATTTCCCGTGGCGGCGGAGATAGCGATCTCCCTCATGCGCTTGTAATCCATCTTGCCGGAAGGCGCTCTCAAAAGGTCGCTGACGAACACGATGTCTTTTGGAGCTTTGAATGAGGCCAAGCGGGACTTAACTAAGGAAACAAGCGAGTCGCGGGTCTCTTGGTCTCGTATGTAGGTTTCCGCTTCAGCTCCGGTTTCCGGGTACGACTGGAGTTGAACAACGGCCCAGACTGCTTCGCCGAATCTCTCGTCCGGCACCCCGACCACTGCCGCGTCGGCAACTGAGGGGGCGAGCTTCAGTACTTCCTCGACCTCTTCGGGAAAGACTTTCTCTCCGCCGGTATTAATACATACCGAACCGCGCCCGAGAATCTTGACCGTTCCGTCTGCCTCCACCGTGGCGAAATCACCGGGCACAGACCATCTCGTTCCGCCCAGTTCCCTGAAAGTTTGGGAAGTTTTGACGGGGTCCTTGTAATAGCCCAGAGGGTTCCTTCCCCTTACCGCTATCATCCCAATTCGTCCGGAGCCCGGCGGTATATCGTTGCCCTCCTCGTCGATGACCTTTGCATTGGGGCCGAGACTGAAGCTGGCCGTTGTAGAACTTCCCGAAGCAGTGGTTATGGACTGACCCATTCCCATTGCCTCCGAAGAGGAAAAGGTATCCACGAGGATCAGCCGAGGTTGGTGCTTGAGCAATGCATCCTTGTTTGCTTGACTCCACATAACCCCAGAGGAGATTACGACCCTAAGCGACTCCAAGCTCCACTTTCCTGGGTTCGAGTCGAGTGCTGCGACAACTGGACGTCCGAACGAGTCGCCGACGAATGAGGCTACGTCCGCCGACTCATTGTCAATGACGTCAAGCAACTCTGTCGCATCGAAGGACTTGGATTCCAGAGTGACTATTGACCCGCCGGAGTTCCACGCGGAGAATGCTGTGAGCGCCCCGGTACCGTGCATAAGCGGGCAGGCCGATACGTGAGTTGGTCCTGGACCATTCACCAGTTCACGGACGCCCTCCAATCCGGTGGAGTCATCGTAGCGAAGGTATGCCGTGGAGTTCAGGATCGAGAAAAGGTCGTCTTGGCGCCACATAACTCCCTTGGGCATCCCGGTGGTCCCGCCTGTGTAAACCATGTAAATGTCGTCTGGAGACGTCTCGAATAGTTTTGTAGCGGACTCCTGCGGCGTTGCTGCGGCAACTTCGTAGTCGATAGCCCAGTCGGGCCGTTGTCCGTCTTGGCCCTTGACCCAGACCCATGCCTTCACCTTCGGCAGCTTGTCTTTGAGTGCTTCAACTTTGTCGGCGAAGTCGGAGTGAAACACGATCGCTTCGGCGTCTGCGTTGTCCCATAGGTAGGCCAGCTCCTCGGTCCCGTATCGATAGTTGGTGTTTACGGGGACCATCGATGCTTTGAAGGTACCGAACACGGACTCCATGTACTCCGGGCAGTTATGAAGGTACTGGGCAACTTTGGACTGTCTCTGTAACCCGACTTCGGAAAAGAACCCGGCCAGCCCGAAAGCTCGTCTGCTTACATCTCCCCAGCTAAGGCGGCGTTTGCCATGCACCAGTGCGGGCGCGCTCGGAATTTCCTGTGCGATTGCCGTCCATACCTGTGCGAAGTTCCAACCTGGCAACCCTCTGCTCCTTGCTCTCATTGAGAAAGCTACCGCCGGTGTCGTCCCAAATTACTCTGGATCAGTCGCCCCGGCATCCTCGGGCGACAGCGAGGTCATTGCCTCTTCCAATTGAGAACCTGGAGCTTTTCGCTCCTTCCTTTTTGACCAGAGAATCGCCATCGCGATGAAACCGCCGATCGACATAATGATCCCCGTCACCTCAACAGCATCGAAGGGTGGGTTGACATCCAGCCAAAGAAGCTCGTCGAGGAAGCGGGCAGCTCCCCAGAAGGCAAAGAGCCCAGCCAAGATCATCCCATTCGGCACTCCGGACGTTCGCACCCTTCTTTCAAGGATCAGCAAGAGCCCGAAAACGGCGAAAGACTCGATTGACTGGAATATTGGAGCGGGAAGCCTCTTGCCGACCTGCCCGGCATATTCCATCCCGTACCATGCTGTAGTAGGCCGTCCACCTCCGGCGATCATAAGCTGAGGTCCAAGCAGGCGGCCTAGGCCCCAACTAGCCATGAGGACGGGAGCGATGAGGTCCAAGCCCTGAAGCGCGCTTGTGCCCTTGGCGTATCGCCTGACGTGGTAGATGCCGGTCGCGATTCCCAGCGCCAGACCCCCAAAAGACGAGAGCCCGCCATGCCAGATGGCGAAGATGTCGCCTGGGTTTTGCGCGTAAAAGTGGTAGTTGGCAATTACATGAACTGCCCGGGCGCCGATGATGGCGTTGACGACCACCCAGAAGAAGCAGCGGGGAATCCACTGGAGCGGATAGCCGGACTTCTCGCACCTCCGGAAGAAGTAGCGGTACCCGAACCAGAAGGTGATGGCCAGACCGATTCCGTAGGTATGGATCTGTAATGGCCCTATGTGAAATACCACCGGAATCGGCTTCATGGAAATACTTTACGCGATCAATGGCCCGGATCACCCTCGCGTTGTGGGAGTCATGAATTGGATTGGTTGCCAGGCTAGTGTTTCGAGGCATGGGCGAATTGATCGAGTTTCCGTCGAACGGTACTAACGCACAAGGCTGGCTTGCCGAGCCTCCGGGGGGCGATTCCGGCGCACCGGCGCTGATTGTCATCCAGGAATGGTGGGGATTGGTTCCCCAAATCAAGGATGTGTGTGAGCGCCTTGCGGGGGAAGGATTTGCTGCGCTTGCGCCTGACCTTTACAACGGCGCGTCGACAAGGGAGCCGGACGAGGCTGCCAAGAAAATGATGGCCCTATCCATGAAGGACGCTGCCCTGGCAATGGGGGGTGCGATTTCAGAGATCACCCGGCGGACTGGGTCTAACCAGGTTGGCGTAATCGGATTCTGCATGGGAGGCGGCCTCGCACTTCTTTTGGCTTGCCAGCGCCCCGGGGAGGTTGCTGCGGTTGCTCCGTTCTATGGTGTGATCCCCTGGCAGGATGGTCAACCCGACTACACCAAAATGAAAGCAAAGGTCCGCGGCCACTTCGCTGAGAATGATTCGTCTGCATCACCCGAAGTTGCAGCCGAACTGGTGCGTAACTGGAGAAACCTCGGTTTGGATGCCGAAATCGAAATTCACCCGGGTGTAGACCACGCTTTCTTTAATGACACCAGGCCGGAGGTTTACTCTGAAGAGGAGTCCCGCAAAGCATGGGCATCGACCGTCGAGTTCTTCCACTCGGTTTTAGGCTGAATTCCTTGGCTTCGGTTACGGCTCATTGACCCGGGTTCCCCCTAACGACGGAGGTGCGGTTGAGCAGTATCTCCGGCTCGGCCTGAGGCTGGGAAAACACATCGACGGATTGGTCGACGCATACTACGGACCTGCCGCACTGCGTCGAGAAGTCGATGCAGAAGCAACTGCAGAGCCAGGCCAGTTGGCAGCGGAAGCCCGGCGGCTATTGTCCGGGCTCGATTCCGGCTTGCCGCTGGCCAGCTCGGGCTCGCACAGGCTGGAGACTCACGGCACGGCACTCTCAGCGGAGGCATCCGCCGCCTCCGACCCGTCTCGGCGGCACTGGTTAGTTGGACAGGTAGCCGGTCTCTTGACTACGGCCAGGAAGCTTGACGGTCAGGCGATCCCATATGCCGACGAAGTCGAGGCGTGTTACGGCGTCAGGCCGAGACGGGTTGATGAGGGGATTTTTGAAGAGGCGCACCGAAAGCTGGACGAAGTATTACCGGGGAGTGGGAGCTTGACCGAACGCAGGCTCGAATGGGTCGAGCGCGAGGTTGTGCCTAGGGACAAGCTGCTCGCGTTGGTTGAGTCGCTAAAGGAAGAGTTACGGGACCTTACGAATGAAGCTTGGGGCTTACCCGACGGCGAATCGGTGGAGTTCGAGCTTGTTACCGGCAAGCCATGGTCCGGTTTCAATTATTACCTCGGTGACCTCAAGAGCAAGGTTGCCATAAACGTAGATTTGCCGGTGATGAAAGGTGGGATAGCGCACCTTGTCGCCCATGAGTCGTATCCGGGCCACCATACAGAGCACTCCCGGAAGGAGGTTGGCCTGGTTCGGGAGCGAGCTTTCTTGGAGGAGACGATTTTCTTGGTTGGCACTCCTCAATGTCTGCTGGCTGAAGGCCTGGCCGATTTGGGCCTTGAGATCCTTTTTGGCGAAAGGCCGGAGCGCAAAGTTGCCGAGCACTTCAAGGTGGTAGGGATCGAGTACGACCCGGACAGGTTTGCGAAGGTTGCCGAGGCTTCAGAAGCCCTAGGCTCGGTGCGTTCAAACGCAGCCTTCCGGCTGCATGAAGACGGCGCTGATCCTGGAACCGTCGTAAAGGAAGTCGCACGTTGGGGATTGTTGCCGGAAGAAAGAGCCCAAAAGGCGGTGGAGTTCCTTACGGACCCGACCTGGAGGGCATACATAACCTGCTACGTGGAAGGATTGCCCCTGTGTCGGTCCTTTGCGGATGGCGACCCGGCGAAATTTGGCCGGTTGCTGAGCGAGCAGCTCCTTCCTTCTGACCTGAAGGCTCCATAGCCCCCTGGTGGGTGCAGCAGCCCCCTAGTGGGTGCAGCGTCGATTCGACTCAACTCGGATTCGGCGGGGCGCTGGTTTCCGTGCTTGGCATTCCCGCGTAGTTGTTGATGGTCGGGCTTGGCGCAGCCAGGCTGCGCCATTTACGATTGGACCTATGTCACAGCGAACAAGGGATCTCCCGCGTAGATCTTGCCTTTCCGTGCCCGGCTCCTCTGAGCGGTTTCTGGAGAAGGCGCCGACCGTATCAGCAGATATGACCTTCCTTGACCTTGAGGACTCAGTTGCTCCTCTGGAGAAGGAGGCTGCCCGAGACAAGGTCGTCAATGCGATCAAGAACCTTGACTGGGGTGATCGAGTCATGTGTGTAAGGGTCAACGCTTGGGATACCCGTTGGACTTACGGCGACGTGATCACCGTGGTCTCGAACGCAGGAGAGCGACTCGACGAAATTATGCTGCCCAAGGTGCAAAGTGCCGCCGAAGTAGTGGCGCTTGACCTGCTCCTTACCCAAATCGAAGCCAATTGCGGCCTTCCGATCGGTCACATTGGGATCGAAGCACAGATAGAAACGACCAGAGGTCTGATCAACGTCGAGGAAATTTGTGCAGCTTCACCAAGGATGGAAACCATAATCTTCGGTCCGGCAGACTTCGCCGCCTCGATGGAGATGCCTGTGCTCACCGGTGGCGTTCAGATCCCGGAATATCCGGGAGACCACTTCCACTACGTGTTTTCCAAGATTTTGATGGCCGGCAGAGCCAACGGGTTGCAGGTAATCGACGGGCCGTTCTTGAAGGTCCGCGAGCCGGACTCGTTCAGGGACTACTGCAACAGGACCCGAACATTGGGATATGACGGCAAGTGGGCACTGCACCCTGATCAGGTTACGATCCTCAACGAGGTGTTCTCTCCGACCCAAGAGCAATTCGACACAGCCTTTGCAATTCTCGATGCATACCGCAAGGCGACTGAGGAAGATCGCAAGGGAGCGGTAATGTTCGGCGACGAGATGATTGACGAAGCCAGCCGGAAGATGGCGGTGAAGTTCGTTACCCGAGGAGAGCGAGCTGGGCTGAAGCCCAGTGCCAAGTAGCGTTAAACGGCGCTGTTACGCATAGCGTCATATAGCCCAAAAGACGACAAACCCCCTGCCTTGAAGTCAAAGGCAGGGGGTTTTATTTGGAGTCGTCAGTCTCCAAGGAGTCTTCTGGCGACGACCTTAAGCGCAAGTGTTTCGTCTGCCCCCTCGAAGATCGAGAGGACTCGGGCATCGACGAAGTAGCGGCTGACAGGGAACTCCTCGGCGTAGCCCATTCCGCCGTGAATCTGAAGGGCTTCCCTGGTGACCCACTCGGCCGCTCGGCATACGTAGGCCTTCACCATCGACGCTTCGAGCGCGCCTTCACCCTTAGCCATCAGCCGGGCAACGTAATAGGTGAACTGCCGTGCGGCTTGGATGATGACCGCCATCCGTGCCAGTTTGGCTTTGGTGAGCTGGTATTCGAATATCGGTGAACCGAATACAACCCTATTCTCTGCGTACGACCAAGCGGCTTCGAGTGCCGCCTGCATCACGCCGACCGCTCGGGCTGCGGTCTGAAGTCGACCGTTCTCGAACCCTTCCATCTGAAAATAGAAGCCCTTTCCTAGGCCTTCCTCGCCCCCGATGAGGCAGTCTCCAGATACGTACCAGTTGTCGAATGCGAGCTCGTACGAGTGCATACCTCGATAGCCAAGGGTGTCAATCGGGCGGCCCTCCATCTTGCCCGGAGTGACACCTTCGGGAAGGTCGGCGACTTCTTGAGAGAACGAGAATCCTTCGCCTTCTCCGCGAGGCTTGGGCACGACAAAAAGAGAAAGACCCCTGTGCGCCTTGGACCGATCGGGGTCGGTCCGGGCAAGGAGCATCAACACGTCAGCTCGGGCACCGAAGGTACACCAAGTCTTTACTCCGTTGATCCGCCATCCATCGCCATCCGGTGTTGCCGTTACCTTGAGGCCGGCTACGTCAGATCCGAAATCCGGCTCGGTTACCGCCACAGCAGCCAATATCTCGGCCGTTGCCAGCTTGGGCAGCCAACGTTGCTTCTGCTCTTCCGTTCCGCCCTTTACCAGCGCTCGCGTCAATATCTCGGGGCGGGTGATGAGTGAACCACCTACACCCAGAGATGCCCTGGAAAGCTCCTCAGTGGCAACGACCATGCCCATGTAGTCGCCCTCTCCGCCTGAAGCAAAGCCCCCATACTCAGAGGGCACCGAAAGGCCGAACCCGCCCATCTCGGCGAGACCCTCGATGACTTCTTCCGGTATGTCCCCGTTCTTTCGGTGGATGTGCTCGGCAACTGGAGCTACCTTGTTCTCGGCAAACTTACGGAAAGTATCGGAAACCATTTCGAACTCCGAGTCGAGATGGTTGCTTGCACTGATTCCGGAAACTGCCGCCAAGACCTTGGGGTCACGCCATTTGGCCACGAACTCCCTCGTGTCATCGAGTTCACCTGGCGACAGGCCCCATTCCGACTCCCGGCCCCAAATCTTCGAGCCAAGGTCCCAGACGGCATCGGCGGCGAAAACGCATGCGTAGGCGGCCTCAGCGTCCCCAAAAGAACCGAACTCCAGCACAGATGATGCAATCTTGACGCCCGCAGCGGCATGGGAAAGCTCGTAGCAAACTACCTGGTTCTGGTCGATCAACTGACCAACCGAGATACCTTCCCCGGACGCCTTCAGAAACGAGATCGTCTTGTTTACTGCTGCCTCGGCGATCGAAAGCGCCGCTTCCGCCTCGCTTAAGTCAGGCTTTGGAATTTCTAGTGCCATGAGACGAGATTACTTGCAGGCGACTATGTCCTGCCTATTGACCGGATACACACGATCCGCCGAGCGGATTGGTACTAGACGGGTTACTAATTTGCCTTTTGAGCAACGACGGTAACGAGGGGAGGCAAGATTATTGGAACGTCGCCCGGATCGGATTCTGTGAGCTCGGCAAGGTAGTCCCTCACGGGACCCTCGCCGAATCCTGCAGGGGCTTCAGCCCAACAGTCGACCAACGTTATTCCCGCCAAATCCCTCCCGAAGTAAGCAGGGAGAACCGCGCCAACATCCGGATGTTTTGCCCCGTCGAAGCTAAAAGGGATGCCGTCAACTCGCCCGGAGGAGGTAATCGGCTCTTGTGCGACGATCCAGCCCCCCGGACGCACGGCCTTTGCCATCCTGACCAGTACAGCAAGGGGGTCAATCACGTGCATGAGCAGGAACCTGCAGAATGCGAGATCAACTCCTTCCGGGAGTGCCAGATCCTCACCGGCCTGGGTTATGGCCAATCCCTGCGCGTGCTTGCTGGCTATCTCGGCGAAATGGTCCCTCGATGCCGGGTCCGAGTCGACAGCGTAGATTCTTCCCTCAGCGCCGACTATCGATGCGAGAGCAATCGAGACGTCGCCGCCTCCAGCACCGATGTCTGCGCACTTCCATCCTGGCGCGAGACCTAACCTATTGAGTGCGGTGGCCAATGGCCGCCGGTACACGTCGTTTCGCAATCCAAGTTCGATTTCCACCATCGCAACAAAACTTAGTCCCGGGAAGGGGGGTGTGCGTTGACGTTGCCTTAGTCGTCAGTCTGCTTGACGCCGGTGGGTCGTTGGAATGTCAGCGGTCGTCCAGAGAGGATGGCGGGAGGGAACGGCGGGATGTCATGAAGTTCGCTCGGCATTTTTACCTCTTCCGGGACTTCACTTGCGCGGTAGCGCCCTTCGACAAATGTCCGGAACTCTTCAGGGGGCAATGGGTGGCTGATGAAGTATCCCTGAGTGAGGTCACAGTGAAGCTTTGTCAATAGGTCGAGCGTACCTTCGTCTTCCACGCCTTCGGCCGTCACCTTGATGCCCAGGGTGTGGCTCAAGTCGACCATTGACCTTACGATCGCGAAATCCTGTTCCTGGCTGGTCATGTTGGACACGAAGGAACGGTCGATCTTCACTTCGTTGACGGGGAGCCTCCTCAATGTGGAAAGTGAGGAATACCCGGTTCCGAAGTCGTCGACGCTCATGTGGATGCCCAGTTCCGAGATTTTGTGGAGCATCTCTTCGACGATTGGGAGTTCGTCGATGATTGCGCTCTCGGTGATCTCCAGCATGAGACGGCTTGGGGGAAAGTTGGTCGAATCGAGGATCTGCTTCAGCAAGTCCAAAAAGGTGTGATCGTGCAGGTTCCGCACCGAGATGTTTGCGGCAAGGTGAAGGTCGAGACCCTCGTTTCGCCAACGCTGACACTGCTCGATGCTCTCTTTGGCCACCCATCTCGTCAGCTGGTTGATGAGGCCCGAAATCTCCGCGAGCTCTATGAAATGGAATGGTGCAAGCAGCCCGCGCCTTGGGTGTTGCCACCTGACCAATGCCTCCATTCCCACCGTCCTTGAGGTCCTTAGGTCGATCTTGGGCTGGTAGTGGAGGACCATTTCATTTCGCTCGATTGCGGGACCCAGCTCACCGAGAAGGGTGAGCCTTCGGATGTTGAAGTGACTATGGTCAGGGGAGTAGGTGGCCTTGCCGGCACCGTTCCTCTTGGCGGAGTACAGGGCGATGTCGGCCCTTTGCATCAATGTCTCGGCGTCCCTGCCGTGGTCGGGGAAGCGCACCATGCCGATGGAGCCGGAAGCCCTCACTGGAATACCGGAGAGCATGAACGGGTTGTCGAGCACTTGTTGGATCTTGTGAGTCAGATCTTCTGCCGCCTGCCCGCCGTCTTGGGAAATCCTCATCATCGCGAACTCGTCACCGCCCAGGCGTGCGACGACGTCCGTCTTGCGTAGGAGTTCCTTGAGCCTCCCGGACACCTGCCTCAGAAGCTGGTCTCCGAATTGGTGGCCCAGTGTGTCGTTGATCTCCTTAAACTGGTTGATGTCGATGAAAATAAGCGAGACCGCTTGGCCGGTCCGCTCGGCCAAGGCGA
>DAIDIS010000201.1 GCA_027451785.1 Acidimicrobiales bacterium | reverse complement strand
CAGCGGGCGTATCGCCTACGCCAACACTTCAGCACCGAAAGTTTCTTCTCCTGCTTATCCCCTTGTAACCGCCATAACCGGGCTTGACGACCTCCGTCCAATGTTGCCCACGCTTTCTCGGCCAACAAGCGCTTCGGCGCCGCGAATCCTCAACCCGGCAACTGCCCCCTCGGTAAGCCCCGCAGCCGTTCTTCACTCGGCAGCCACCTCGGGACCGACCCCCTGCACCTCGGCAATCGCCGCCGCAAATTCTCAAGGTGGCTACACCTACAACCAGATTGCGTCCGCATACGGCTTCACATCCGCATACCAGCAATCCAATTTCGGCTCGAACTCGACAGTGGCCCTATTTGAGATGGAACCCTATTATTCAAGCGACATCGTCAGCTTTGAGCATTGCTATGGCATCTCAACAAGCGTTACGAATGAGATCGTCGATGGCGGCGCAGGAGCCGGTCCGGGCGGAGGAGAAGCAATCCTCGACATCGACAACGTAATAGCGATGGCACCACAAGCTCACGTAATCGTATATGAAGCTCCAAATCCGTCCGGATACCTAGACGAGTGGAAGCAGATCGTCGATGACAACCGTGCAAAGTCGATTTCCACCAGCTGGGGAGGGTGCGAGGCTTCCGACCTCGGCAACGGAGAGGTTTCGGCGGAAAACACACTCTTTACACAGGCTGCCGCACAAGGCCAAAGCATCTTCGCCGCATCGGGCGACTCTGGATCCGCGGACTGCTATTCCACTTCCAACACCTCAGCAACTCAGCTTGCGGTCGACGACCCGGGAAGCCAGCCCTACGTGACCGACGTCGGCGGAACCTCATTGACTCCGATCTCTCCCACGCCGGTAGAGGTCACATGGAACAACGGAAGTAATGGTGGAGGCGGAGGCGGAGGCATCTCCTCAGACTGGGCGATGCCCTCTTGGCAATCAGGTCCAGGTGTGATGAACGTATTTTCCTCAGGAACACCGTGCTCCAACAGAGGCGGGTACTGCCGCGAAGTCCCCGATGTCTCTGCTGACGCTGACCCCAACAATGGCTACATCGACCTATATACGGGCAACTGGAACGCCACCGGAGGAACGTCAGCAGCCGCCCCGCTTTGGGCAGCCCTGGCTGCACTCGCTGACTCAACCTGTTCGACGCCAATTGGGTTCGCTAACCCTACTCTCTACCAACTGGGTACCAAAGGTGGATTCTTCAATGACATCACGAAGGGAAACAACGACGCACTCGGCACCAATAGCGGCCTTTACCCCGCAACAACAGGATATGACATGGCTACGGGTTGGGGAACACCGACAGCGGCGCTATTCGGAAAGAACGTCCTGTGCCCGTACGGCACTCCGCCTCCTCCCACCTCCCCCAATGTCGGCTGTTCTATTTCAAGAGATTTGTTTCCGGTATCAGGTATGGCAAACGACCCTGCCGAGGCCGGTTACTGGATAGCTGACATCGGCGGAAACGTCGCCTATTGCGGCGGGGCTCCTTCACTCACCTCAGCCACGCAATCTCAGGTGTTCGGTCACCCGATCGTGGGAATAGCGGCAACGGCAGGCGGCAACGGCCTTTGGACCGCATCTTCAGATGGCAGCGTCTTCAGCTATGGTGCAGCCATCGCATATGGCTCCATGTATGGAGCTCCTCTTACCCACCAGATAGTTGGGATTGCAGCGACCCCTGATGGAAATGGTTACTGGTTGGTGGCGTCGGATGGCGGGATTTTCGCCTTCGGCGATGCTCAGTTCTATGGTTCGACGGGAGCCATTCCGCTGAACAAGCCGATCGTTGGGATGGCGTCGACCCCTGATGGAAATGGTTACTGGTTGGTGGCGTCGGATGGCGGGATTTTCGCCTTCGGCGATGCTCAGTTCTATGGTTCGACCGGCAACCTGCCGCTTGTCAGACCTGTCGTCGGCATGACAGCGTCGCCGAATGGAAAGGGATATTGGTTGGTCGCGTCGGATGGCGGGATTTTCGCCTTCGGCGACTCAAGCTTCTTCGGCTCTACCGGGGGAATTGTTCTCAACAAGCCGATTGTCGGAATGTCCGCCTCGACTGACGGCAATGGCTATTGGATGGTTGCGTCGGATGGCGGGATTTTCGCCTTCGGCGACTCCAAGTTCTATGGGTCGGTGTCCTGAGGAATCGATGGATTCAAGATCGGATGACCGGAAACGCCTGATGCCCCGGTCATCCACAATGCTCAGGAACTCTCAGTCCTCCACAACCTCAGGCTCCGGAATTGAGATGATGTCCACTACCGGCTCTTCTACCTGAGCATCCGAAGCAAGCTGCCCTCTAATCCGCTCGTTCAGCTCTATCATCACTTCGGGATTCTCAGCCAAAAACACCTTCGCGTTCTCTCGCCCCTGGCCAAGTTGCTCTCCCTCGTACGTATACCAAGATCCTGACTTCTTCACCGTGCCCAGATCTACGGCGACATCCAAGAGCGAGCCCTCCCGGCTTATCCCCTTGCCGTACATGATGTCGAACTCGGCCTGACGGAATGGAGGTGCGCACTTGTTCTTTACAACCTTCACCCTGGTTCGCGAACCAATGATTTCCACCCCGTCCTTGATGGCTTCCGTCTTACGGATGTCCAATCTCACTGACGAATAGAACTTGAGAGCCCGTCCTCCCGGGGTTGTCTCTGGAGATCCGTACATGACGCCGATCTTCTCCCGAAGCTGGTTGATGAAGATCGCAATCGTGTTCGACTTATTGAGGTTCGCCGTCAGCTTGCGCAACGCCTGAGACATAAGGCGGGCTTGAAGCCCGACGTGGGTGTCACCCATCTCTCCTTCGATCTCCGCCCGCGGGGTCAACGCTGCGACTGAGTCGATCACAACTACATCCAGCGCTCCTGACCGGATCAACATGTCGGTTATCTCAAGCGCTTGCTCGCCGGTATCCGGCTGCGAAATCAGGAGAGCATCGATATCAACACCGATGGCCTTTGCATAGGCAGGGTCCATCGCATGCTCCGCATCGACATAGGCACAAACACCACCGTTGCGTTGGGCTTCCGCAACTGCGTGCATAGCCAAGGTCGACTTACCCGAAGACTCTGGACCAAAAATCTCGACCACCCTTCCCCTGGGAAGACCACCGACACCCAGCGCCAGATCCAGTGCGAGCGCCCCGGTCGAGATGGCCTCGACAACCATGTGGGCGTTTTCGCCCATTCGCATAATGGAGCCTTTTCCGAATTGCTTCTCGATCTGGCTGAGAGCCATCTCCAGCGCCTTTTCCCGTTCCATCTCGTCCCCTCTCGTATTCGTTCGTTTTCTCGGCTGACTTCCATCACGCTATGGGACTGGTGTGACAATGGCCTCTTACAGCCCATCCGGCCCATCCGGCCAGTGCAATTACTCCGGCCCACAGGTGCGGCTTGAGAAAGTGTATCGTCGAACGTGTGTTCGATGGTGGATCACCTTAGCCCGAAATCTTGCGCATGGAACAATCATCCGCAGAAAGGTTCCATCTCGGCCCAATCCGGCTCCTTCCAAGATTCCAACTTCGACTTATTCGGTACGTCTGCCGGGAAGGAGGAGGAGCGCAGGCTATTCGGCCGTGGCCGCCTCACGTTTCTTCTTATAGACGTGAACGGCCGCGATGGCGACCACAACCACTACCAACAGCACGATCGAGGCGGATCCAACGTCCTTTTCCAGCTTCTTGTAGGAAGCCCCCACCGCATAGCCCAACATCGTGTATCCCCCGGCCCATAGAATTCCACCCAAAGCCGAATAGAGCGCGAAGCTCGCATATGTCATACCGCTTGCACCCGCTAGGCCGGCGATAAGCGCCCGGACAACTGCAACGAACCTACCGAAGAAGATTGCGGCCGCTCCCCTTTTGACCAATAGTCGACGGGCTTGGTCAACTGCCTTCCTCCCCTTCAGGGGACGGTGGTTCAAAAGCCATGGTCCGAAATACCTGCCTATCTCGTATCCAGAGATATTTCCGGCAACGGCCGCCAGTACGTTCAACGCTATGGCCAAGCCAATCGAGACTTTGTGCTCGCTCGCCAGTACTCCGCTCAATATGAGGGCTGTCTCACCCGGAACGAAGAAACCGACGAGAATCCCCACTTCGCCAAAAACCAAAAGGAAAACGACGACATATGCGGCCACTCCATGGAAGTTGAGGACCGCATGCGCAAGTGACGACAATTCAAGCCCCCTGAAGTAGGTGTTTGCGGAGTAGATCCAAAGCAGAGGTGGCGGCAAGCTCCCGAACCCGGTCGCGGTCACCCGGCAGCTTAAGCTCTCGGGAAGCCTTCGAAGACCCAGGTCCCGAAATAGCTAAGTGGACGACGCCGGGAGCCACTCCCTCCTGCGACTCAGGGCCGGCCACGCCAGTCAGCGAAAGGCCAATGTCGCATCCCAGCCGCTCACGAACTCCGTGGGCCATCTCCGACGCGGCCAGCTCCGATACAACCAAAGGAGCAGTCACGCCTATAACCGAACGCTTGACTTCGGTTGCGTAGGAAACGACGCATCCTTTGAAGTACTCACTAGCTCCCGGCACCGAAGTAATGCGCGAAGAGACCATCCCGCCGGTCAGCGACTCCGCCAACCCAAGAGTCAGGCTTCGCTCGGCGAGAATGCGGCCCACCACCGACTCAATGGTGTCGGAATTGAAGCCGAAGACGGAGTCCCCCAGGATTTCTTCAACTTTTTGCCTGTACTTGCCCAGAACGGATTGCACCTCGGCCGAACTGGCCGATTTCGCCGTAATCCGAACCCGAATACCCTCCACTGCACTGGCGAGCAAAGCGATTGTGGCCTCGTGGTTTGCTTCAAGTTCCGCTATAACCCCCGAGAGCATCTCCGCCACCTTTGATTCCGATAACCCCCAGGTCTTGATGGTGAAGCTTTCGATAACGGCCCGCTCGCCACGCTCATCCAAGACCTCGGAAATCTTTGGAAATACTGCCCGTAAAGCCATTTCCTTCATTTCGTGAGGTACCCCAGGAAGTGCAAAAAGATACTTCAGCCCCACAGGGCAGATCAGCCCCGGTGCGGTCCCACGGGTCATCAGGATCGCTTCGCAACCTTCAGGAACCAGCGCCTGCGAGAGATTCGCCGGCGGCATTTCAAGGCCACGAAAGGCGAATAGGTCTCCTATAAGTTTCTCAATCTCGTTGTCGGGAACCAATCGAACGTTCTTGACCGCAGCAATCGCATCTCGCGTGAGGTCGTCATGGGTAGGACCCAATCCGCCACAGACGATAACGAAGTCGCTCCTCGCCAGGGCAGCTCTCATTGCGTTCGATATCTTGCCTACATTGTCTCCCACCGTCGTATGGAAGTTGATGTCAAGCCCCTGAAGCGTGAGTTGTTCGCCGAGCCATTGAGAGTTCGTGTCCAGTAGCTGCCCGATCAACAGCTCCGTCCCGACGGCAATAACTTCTGCCCGCAATTGATCGGTCCCCTAACCCTCGGTTGACCTAAGGACTTCTCGGGCCTCCAGGGTGTACTGAGCTCCAGTCCACAATGTCAGCGCGACCGCAACCCACAAGGTGAGTTGAAAAAATACGTGACCAAAGTTGCCAAGATTCGGGATGATGGCAGCACCGATGGCG
>DAIDIS010000200.1 GCA_027451785.1 Acidimicrobiales bacterium | reverse complement strand
AATCCGGCCTTGGACGAGCCATAAATGAAGTTCGACCGCCTTGCTCTCTCGCCCGCAACCGACGAAAAGACCATTATCGTTCCGTGACCTTGGGCCTTCAGCTCTTTCGAGACGTACAAGCAAGCCGTAGCTGCGCCGGTGAAGTTAACTTCGATGACGCGGGCGGCGCTGTCCGGGTCCTCTTCGTCGTGCAACTGGTCGCCCAGGATGGCGAATGCCACGATGACAAGGTCGAAGCCGCCGTGTCGCTCGAATGCGTCGTGGATGATCTTTCCCGAGCCCGCCCTGTCCAGGCCGTCAAAGAAGATGGTCTCCACTTCGGGAGCTGATGGCGCGAGTTCGCATCGCCTGAGATCCGCCGCAACGCGATCGAGTACTTCCGGGCGACGCCCGGCTAATACGACTTTGGTGCACCTGCGGCCTAGCTGCTTGATGACGAGAGCCTTGGCAAGATCGGAAGCTCCACCAAGAACCAGAATTGATTGGGGGTTTCCCATGGAGTCGTTCATCAACCGGCAATAGTACTAGTCATCGACTATCTCCCGTGCCTGCCGAGAAAGGGCCTTATCGCCACGCAGGTCCAACCGGCGGGAGAGGTCCGAGCAGAATACTCCGTAAGGGTCGTAGGTCCGTACGGTGTCTCTCCATTGAGAGAGTCTTGGGTACATTGATTCCATCAGCTCGGGCCGAAGCCTTGAGTCTTTAGCGAGGTAGACCCTGCCTTCGCAGGCACAGACAATCTCATCCAGCTCATCGAGAAGCCTGGAGAGTCCGGCCGGCCCGGCGGGTAGGTCAAGGGCGAGAGTCCAGCCGGCGATAGGGAAGGACAAAGGAGCTTCGTTTCCGGGCCCGAATCTCTTCAAAACCGCCAAGAAGGAGGCGTAACCCGAGCCAACGAGCTTTGCCACGATCATACGCAAGCCATCTTCAGCGCCGAAAGGGATTGCGAACTGGTACTGGAGAAAGCCCTTGGGGCCATAGAGGTAGTTCCATCGGTCGACACCGTCCAGGGGATGGAAGAAGCTCGCAATCGACTCGACCGAAGTTCTGGGTCGCTTGGGGGCCTTGCGGTACCAAAGTTCGTTGAAGGCCTTAACGGTGAGAGGGTTCAGGAGCCCGGACGGGAAAAGTTTCGGTGCCTTCAATACCGTTTTGGGGTCGAAGCCCAGAATATCTGCCGACTCGTCTTCGTGGTGCCAAGAGCGTCCGGCCGCACCAGGATCGTGGTTCTCTGAGGGCAAGTCGGACCTAAGTGCGTGATTTCCCCTGGTTAGCACCCCTCGGCCCAAAGAAGAGCCTTGGGTAGTGCAATCAAGCCATGCAACCGAGTATCGGAACTCGTTGTCCCGGGATTCCATTTTGGACATTAGGTCGTCCAAATTCGCCGCTCGTTCTGTTTCGACGACCATCGAGGAGGTCTCGACGGGAGTCATAGCGATCGTGACTTCCGTAATTATGCCGGTGAGTCCCATCCCCCCGACCGTCGCCCAGAAAAGCTCGGGGTGCGCCTCGCGACTGACCCTTACAATGCCGGATGCGGTTGCAAGGTTGAACGAGCGCACCTTTGCGGAAAAGGATCCATCGGCGTGATGATTCTTGCCGTGGATGTCCGCTGCGATTGCTCCTCCTACGGTTACGTATCTTGTCCCAGGCGTAACCGGAACGAACCAACCGGAAGGAAGATAGGAGCGCATGAGCGTATCCAGGCTGATGCCGGCCGCTACAGTCACCTCTCCAGCGTGAAGGTCGACGGCCACTACGTCGTTCATCGTCGTTAGGTCGAATACGACTCCGCCGGCGTTCTGTGCGGCATCACCGTAGCTACGTCCGAGCCCTCTTGCCACGACCTTTTCTCCGGCCTCGTTCAAGCCGGAGAGCTCGGCCAAAACCTCTATTTCATTCCTGGGGCGTACAACAGTGGCGCTGCTTGGCGCTGTACGGCCCCAACCGGTCAGCAGCTCACGCACCGTAAATTCCCAGTGCGAACAACAAGAGCCATGCCAGACCGAAAGCCTGGAGACGCTTGTCCGATAGGACCACTTCCTCCGGCGCCCCTCCATGACCCGATTCCAGCAATAGGGCGTATCGGAGTATTGCCACTCCAAAAGGAACAATCGAGAGTTCAAAAAAGATCGGCCCACTTGACGCAGCCGCCTTCTCAAATGCCCAAAGGCAATAGGCCGTGACGCAAACGGACGCAGTCAGTGCCCAAATGAACCGCAGGAAACCTGGGGTGTAGTGGGCGAGAGTAACCCTGTGGCTACCCCTGTCATCGCCGAGACGAATGTGCTCGGAGTGTCTTTTCCCGGCGACCATGAAAAGTGACCCGAACGAGGCAACGATTAGGAACCAGTTGGACAGGACAACGTTGGTGACCACTGCCCCGGCTATCGCACGGAGCACGAACCCGGAGGCTACGAAAACCAGGTCAAGAATCGGCTCGTCCTTCAGCCATCCGCTGTAAACCAAGGTAATCGCAACGTAAATGGTCATGACGGCACCGAACTTGAGGCCGCTCCCCAAAAATGCCGCCAGGACTCCTATGCAGATCGAAGTAGTGCCGATCCCGATTGCCATCGGCTTTGGAATGGCACCTGACGCAACGGGGCGGAACCGCTTAACTGGATGGACCTTGTCCGCTTCCAGGTCCAAGGTGTCGTTGATGAAGTAAAGGCCGGATGCGGTTACGGAAAATACTGCGAATGCGAAGAGGGACAAAAGCAGCATGTGAGGGTGGAGCATGACTCCGGCTGCTCCTGGTGCTGCAAAGACCAAGACGTTCTTCAGCCACTGCTTCGGTCTGGCGCCCTTCAAGATCCAATAGGGGGTCGAATGACCTTGTTTACCTTCGCCCGGAGCCGCCGAACTTTGCTCGGCCATGCCACTGAGGCGGTGTAGGTGTAGCTGCTGGCCTTCATTTTCATCAGGCTTAGCCAACGCCTGCCACTTTCTTGTTCTCACCGAGCGCGCTTTCTAGGGTGTGGCTGCGAAATTTGCTGAGCGTAATTCTAGTCCTTGTAGAGCGTTGGGGTTCGTCGGTTGTGGCTCGCAACTTCCCGACCGATGATTCGATGGATCAACCGGCAAGCTTTCACGGGGTAATGTTCGTCATCGGATGCAAAGGGAGTGGGTGTTGAGGTGCCGGATATGGACGGCAACGCAGGGAATCTAAAGAGCTTGGTGGCTTCAGTCATCAAGGAAAAGGGCTATGAGAGGCGCGAAGTTCCCTTCGTTCTGGCCTCGGGCAAACAAAGCCACGACTACGTCGATTGTAGGCGTGCGTTGTCTCTAGGTTCGGACTTGGGCATTGCCGCTCGGTGTGCAGTGGCCATGCTTGAAGAAGCAGGCATTCCCTTCGGTTACGCAGGTGGGCTCACGATGGGGGCAGACCCTCTGGCTCACGCGATATCCGTTGTCACGGGAAAGTACTGGTTTTCGGTGAGAAAGCAATCAAAGGACCACGGCCTACAGAACCGGGTGGAAGGTGCAGTTCTCTCTCCGGGAGACAGGGTTGTTGCCGTTGAGGACGTCGTCTCGTCGGGCGGGTCGCTTTTGAGTGCCATGGATGCCATCGAGGAGAGCGGTGCGACGATCGTGGCTACGGTCTGCGTCTTGGAGCGCTCCCCTTTGGGGCGCTCCAAGGTAATTGAGCGGGGTGTTCCGTATTTGGCTATGGCGACTTACGAGGACTTGGGTATCGAGCCCATCTAGCGGGTCAGAGGGGGAGATCCCCAGTTGCCGTCCGTGTTGACCCCAGCTCCTCCCAAGCGGCAATTGTCCGCTTGGCAATTGTCATCTGGTGAATCTCGTCGGCGCCGTCGGCGAACCTGCTCCACCGGGCGTGTTTGAGCATTGAGGAAAGTGGAGTATCGGTGGAGTACCCAAGCGCACCGTGCACCTGGATCGCCCTGTCGACTACTCGCCAAAGAGTGTTTGCAACGTGATGCTTGGCCATCGACACTTCACTCTTGAATGGCAGGCCGTTCTCTATCCTGTAAGCGGCGTGTAGGACCATGAGCTTGGCCTGATAAAGCTCCATCGTCGAATCGGCAATAAGCCACTGGATGCCTTGCTTTTCCGAGAGGAGCGATCCATGCGAGTACCTCTTGGTTGCCCGGTCGACCATCATGTCGAGGGCGGTTTCGATCTGGCCGATCCAGCGCATGCAGTGGGCCAGCCTTGCCGGTCCCAGCCTGGCCTGTCCGAGAAGATGTCCCTGGCCCCGTCCGCCGAGCATATTGGCGCCGGGTACGCGAAGGTTGGTGATCCGTATCTCGCAGTGATTGTCCCGTCCCGCCATGGTTTCGACATCACGCACGAGCTCCCAGCCTTCGGAGGGGATGTCGACGATGAACGCTGAGTTGGCCGCCTGAGGGACCTCGGGGTTGTCTTCGGTTCTTGCGATGAGAATGGCGAAGTTGGCGCTCCTAGCGCCTGAGATGAACCACTTGTGCCCGTTTATGACCCAATCGTCGCCGTCTTGAACCGCTCGGGTCTGGATCAGGGTTGGATCCGAACCGGCGACTTCGGGTTCCGTCATTGCAAAGCAGGACCGCCCGTAGCCATCACAGAGGAGCTTGAGGTAACGCTGCTTTTGCTCTTCGGTAGCCCAATGCAAAAGCGTGTGCATGTTGCCTTCGTCCGGAGCGTAACAGTTGAGTACATAGGGCCCTATGGTCGACTTGGCGGCTTCGGCAGAAACGGCTGCTACAGCGGTAGGACCAAGTCCCATCCCGCCCCACTCTTCGGGCATGTGGGGCAACCACACTCCCCACTCCCTTGCCTTTTCCCGCAACTGAAGAATCATCCGAATCCAGTCGGCTCTCTGGTCGGGAGACATCTTCTCGCCTGCCTTGGATCCTGCCTCTTGCATGGCCGACGCCTGCTTTTCTTCGAGAGGCTTGACTTCTGTTTCGATGAAGTCTCGAACCCTCATGCGGATCTCTTCCACGTCCGGGTCAAAGCTGAAATCTATCGGCATGGCCGCATTCTATGATGTCGACTGCGAAGTGTACACAGTCAAGTATGTATTAATCGAAAAAGTACTTACGTACTGCGATGACGCTTCAACTGGGCACTTTGGAAATGAGGGGAGCGCCCTTCCTTCCTCGCTTGATCTCGTGAAAGTTTGGGATCGACCGCGAGGCTGACAGCAATTCCCAAATCTTCATGCTGTCTTCCGGTCCAGGTACCGCATCGATAACAGGGCCGTGGAAGCCATGACTGTCGTCGTTGAACCGGACTACGGGCGAGCCAACGTCCGGCCCCGCCAGGTCCATTGCTTCATTGGTCGACGAGGCAACCTGCGCGTCCCAAGAGGGATCGTCTGCCGCAGTTAGAACGCCGATGTCCAGGCCTGCACGCTTCACAGACTCTTCGATCCACCCGTCCTCGGAATGACCTTCGGTCTCGAAGCGAAGAATCCCCGATTGCAAGTACAGCGATTGCAGTTGAGATTCGAGGACCTTGTGAGCCTGCGGGTCGCCTGCGGCCCGGGACCGCATAGCTTCTTGTACCCGCAAAAAGCGTGAACTGGAGGCCATGGCAGGCTTGAAGCGGTCCGGAATCTCTTTGTCCTTGTTGAGTTCGGATAGAGAAAGCGAGCGCCAATGGACTGTCATTGGTCTTTGGGTGAGCACTACCTCCAACCACCGGTAGATGAGCCACGTCCATGGGCAAGCCGGGTCGTAGTAGAAGGTGATTTCGACTGGTTCAAAGCTGCTCATACAACCAAGTTATACGCCCGAGGAAACCTCACGATTGCGGACCCGGCAACTTGGGGTCCGGTGTCGCCGCTTTAGTCAAGGCTCTCTTTGAAGCGGCGAGAAGGCTTTCCGGTTCGGATGCGTGATCCGGGTAGAGGGCTGCCCCGAACTTGAACGACGGCGTGACCGCCTCGCCGCTCAGGTTGAAGGGAAACGACAGCGAATGAATGATCTTGTCGATCACGCTGCGTGCGCCCGATTCCGCTGCTGATGTTGTGAGAAGGAACGCGAACTCATCGTCTGCCAGCCTGGCGACAACGTCGGAGGCACGAAGGCTGTCTTGGAGCCTCGTTGCCACTTGGATCAAAAGGCTGTCGCCTGCATCTTTCCCAAGTAAGGCGTTTATCCGGTCGAGCCCGTCAATGTCCATGGTGAACAAAGAGAGAGGGGAGTTATCCCGCTTTGCCCTGCGGATAGACTGCTCGATCCTTTCCAGCAGAAGGATCGTATTGGGGGCACCTGTTAGGGGATCGTGAAGGAGCTGTCTCGCAAGAGAAACCTGGTGACCAAGATCCTCCTCCTTCAGCCTCAATAGTTCGAGGTCCATCGAGAGGCGCACAGACAAAAGCCTCGCCATGACAAGATCGTTATCGGACCAGTCTCTGGAGCGCTCTTCGTCTCCGGCTACAACCAGGTACTCGGGTGATCCACTCGCAGGACCGCCGGGAGTCCCCGGGTCGACCCCCAGGGGGATGCAGATGGCACTGGCCAATTGCGTCCCTCCGACGGACACCTGAAGGCCTCGAACCGAGCAATCGTTTACGCACCAGGGAAGGCCCGACTTGATGGACTCTTCCAGCGGACCAAGATGCGTGCCGTTGCCATTCGAATTAGGGGATGAAATGGGAATTACGTTGGACACTGAAGTGCCGAAAAGCTGGATAGCCAGTTTTGCGGCTACTTCCTTCAGTTGGTCAACGGTCTTTGCCTCGCGGATTGCGTCTTCCCCGCCCGACGGGAAAGTCACATCCAAACCTGAATGCATCGCAGAATCCGAAACAGCGAAAAGCGAGATCAGTTGAGCGATATCGGTCGCCAGCTTCAACTTCTTCGGGGTAAGTGCCCGGGTGTCCGTATACTCCTGGATCAAAATCCCAACGACTGAGTCACCGGACATTATGCGAGTGCCGATCACAACTTCGGCTCCCAGCCTCCGTTTCCACCAGCCTGACGCCTCTATTGCAACGGGTCTGCCGGATGAAGCCCAAATCTCCAGCGCTTGCGCGACTGACCCTTTCTCGGGCGAAAAGTCACGCCAGCTGTCCATTCCCGAGTAGGGAGAAGGCGCCGGTCGTTCCAGGCGATCTCTGATCACCGAGACAAGCGGTACGTAGGACGGCGACTCGCCGATGGCCGTGGGAACCTTCAAGTGAGGTTCGTTCGCAATGTGCGGTTTTGTCGAAGTTGGTGAGTTGTCTGAAGAGTCGATGATTTCTTGGCCATTCGCGGGGCCTTCGTCATGCGCACGGCCGTTGCTCATCAAGACTGTGACCCGTTCGCACTTCGTTCTTGAGGCGAGCCTCGACGCCAGAGCCGCAATTGACTCGATAGGTGAGCGGGCCGATCGAGCCTCGCCAAGGATCTTCAAAAGCTGAGAGGCGTCCCGACTCCGGCTGGCGATTCTCAACGCTTCAAGAACCCGAACCGTCTCTTCGATGATGACCTGAAACAGACCGACCCCGTCGCACGAGTCGTCACGCGGTCTCGAAACAAGAAGTATGCCCAGTGGATCGTCGCTTTTGCCGATCGGTTCGCAGCTGTAGGGCCCCAGGTCGAGCGACTGGGCCAAGTTTTTCGTCGATTGGCCCGATTTGTTCGGGTCACCGATGACCACTCGGATATTGGACGCGAGGGCTCTTTCGAACCCGGCAACGCTCGCGACGGGAACAGATGACCAGGAGCGATCAAGTGCGATTACCTGGCCGTCCCATCCAGCTCCTGCCACGAACGTGATCGCACGTGCAGACTCGCCGAGAAGTTGCGGCTCAAGCATCCAAACCGACGCCTGGTCGGCCGAGAGTAGCGAGACAAGCGAGCGGCAATAGGATTGAAGTCTCCTAGTCAGGTCATCGCGATGCGAATAAGCACCAGCATCATCAGCGATGTCCGAGCGCCGCTTGAGGCGAACTACGCGGATGTCCGGTGTCAGGGCCGTTGGCTCAGGACTCTTGCCGGAGTCACGGTGCTTACCTTCGCTTTTTGTCACCTTGACATTTTCCCATCAGGGAAATCCGTTTGGAAGGAATATCTCGGTTTGGCTGTAGTCGAGATAATCTCGGTGGAAAACCTACCTGGAGTCAAAAAGAGAAGATATGAGCAATGCTGGAGGGGATCAAGACGCTGCACTTGCAGGTGGCCCCGGCGACGAATTACTCGACTTCGAGCAGATCAGCGCAGAGATCGAGGCGGAGGCCAGGAGACTTAGGGTTTCTGGATCCGTTCCCCCCGGTATGGAGAGGAAGCTTGCGGAATCCTTCAACAAGCTGGTCCCGCACGTTTCGCGTACTTCGGAGCTAAGGGACGCCATTAGGGAGGCCGATCGGTGTTCCTTCTTGAATGTTGCGGTACCTTTGGAATCCGACAAGCCCGGAGTGGACAAGGTTAAGTTCGCGCTGCGCAAGGCGATGGCTTGGTACATGAACTACCTGGCCCAGCAGGCTCAGACGATGGGGAGGTCGTCGGTTAGGGCGCTGCGTGTCCTTGCCGAAAGAGTCGAGTCGATCGAAACTCGTGTTGTGGACGGAGACCTTGCGTCCAAGGTCGCAGCCGATACCGGAGCACGGGTCTCAATTCCTGCACTGCTGACTACCGCAGAGATCGGCGCCATTTCACCGGTCTTGTCGGCCGCTCAGCCTTCCGGGAGGGTGCTCGTCCTGGGAGATGGGTCAAGCGTCCTGCTTGGGCATCTGGCGGAAGCAAGCGGTTGGGGCGACTCGTATGCAGTCGAGACCGATGATGATCGTCTGGCGGCGGGTGCCGCTGACTCGATGGACATCTGGGACGACGACCCGCTGGAACACCTGAGCCGGGTCGGGGATGGTTCTCTTGGTGGATTGGTCATTGTTGGCTTGTTGGAAAGAATCAGCCCGGCACTACGTTGGGAGATGCTGCAGCTTGCAGCCTCGAAGCTTTCGAACGGTGCATTGATGGCACTCGTAGGCGCCCTTCCGGAGCTGTGGGCTGATAGGGCCGGTCCGGTCGCATTGGACTTGGTTGGGTATCGGCCCTTTGCGCCTGAGACCTTCGGTTTTCTCTGCGGCTCCCTAGGGATGGAGACCGAGCGGCTCTTGCTTCCAGAGGGGCTGAATGGAATCTATGCGTTGTCCGGGAAGCTCAGTTGACGATAACTCAGGTACATCAGTTCATCCCGTCCTTCGCTCCTTGGGATGCCATTGGAAATCACTCGGTCAAGGTCAGGGATCTCTTGGTGACTATGGGGCTCAAGTCCGAGATTTACGTGGACAACGCGCACCCGGAAGTTGCGGGTATGTGTCACCCTTTCCGCTCCTACAAGCCGAGCGGTAAGGCACTCTTGATCTACCAGATGTCTACTGGAAGCGAGATTGCCGGGTTCTTCGGGCGGGTGTCCGAGCCTTTGGCTCTGAATTACCACAACATAACCCCTGCGGAGTCGTTTGACGCCTGGGAGCCCGGAGTTGCCGACGAGATGAGCCAGGGGAGGAGAGAGCTCGCAAAGTTGTGTACCGTTGCCGTCCACGGGATCGCCGACTCTTCTTTCAACGAGGCGGAGTTGCTGTCAGCCGGGTGTCCGTCTTCGTCGGTTGCCCCAATCCTTTTTGACCCGGCATCCTTCGACAGGGAGGCAGACAAGCCAACTTTGGACTGGCTGCACCACTGCAAAGAGAAGGGAGCGATCAACCTATTGTTCGTAGGCCGGGTTAGCCCGAACAAGGCACAACACGACCTGATCCTGGCTCTTGCGGCCTACAGGGAGATGTATGGCATCCCAGCGAGGTTGAGCATTGTTGGAGGTGCCGCATCCGGGGCCTACTACTTAGCATTGAGGCGATTAGTCACCAAGCTGGGCTTGAATGACGCAGTCGACATGCCTGGGTCGGTGAGTGCTGAGGAGCTGAGCGCGTACTATGCAGGAAGCGACATATTCGTTTGTGCTTCCGAGCACGAGGGCTTCTGCGTACCGCTTCTTGAAGCTATGTACCATTCTTTGCCCATCATCGCGTTCGAGTCGACCGCCGTTCCTGAGACTTTGGCAGGATCGGGGCTTTTGATCCGGGATAAGCGCCCGATCAGCTTTGCGGCAGCCATTCACCAGGTCGCCACCAACCCAGCGTTGGGCATGGCCTTGGCAAAGCGAGGCGAATCCCGCCTTAGGCAGTTTGCCCCAGGAAAGACCCGGGCGATTTTCCAGGCTGCCGTCGAAAAGGCGATCGCAGCCTCTTGACGCACTCAAAGACTCAAGTACCTGTTGCCGGTCCGCCTTCGGGTGGGGAGCGCAAGCGCCTGACTTCATTTCCGAAGAGGCCCGTGGCGCCCAGGACTGCTGCCGACGCGGTCGATGCAGTTCATCAGTTCGTGCCTTGGCTCCATGCCCACGACGCGGTGGGTTCGCATTCCTTGAAGGTGCGCGAAGCCCTAAGGTCATCAGGCTTCCGGTCCGAGATCTTTTACGAAGGAGCGGCACCCGAAGCTGCCGGCGAAGGCCTGCATTTCAGCGAGTACCCTGCGCACGCGGCCAGGAGCGTAATCCTGTACCAGATGGCGGTTGGTTCGGTGCTTGCGGATTACCTTTTTGCTCGTCCGGAGCCCATGATTCTGTGGTATCACAACCTTACGCCGGGGAGTTTCTTCGCTGAGTGGGACCCAGCTCTTGTGGACGCAACCCAGTGGGGTAGGGCTCAGTTGGCGATGCTCGCCCCCAGGGTGTCGCTGGCGCTGGCCGTTTCGGCATACAACGAATCAGAGATGCTTGAACTCGACTACCTGGCGACCGAGGTGGTTCCGATCTTTTTTTCCGGCAATCCGGTTCCGGCGCAATCAACCTCCGTCGGCGATGTCAGCAGAGTGGGCGAAGTGCGCGGTGCCCGGTGGCTTTTCGTTGGACGGATTGTCCCCAACAAAGCGCAGCACAAGCTGATCGAAGCCTTTTATTGCTATCGCAACCTTTACGACGGGTCCGCCACCCTCACGATCGTCGGAAAGCCTTCCTGCGACCCCTATTTCGAAGCTTGCAGCGCACTGATTGAGGAGCTGGGTTTGGGCGAAAGCATCACGATTGCCCAGTCGGTTGATGACGCGGAGCTTGAATGCCTGTACAACGACTCTGATCTACTGGTGTGTGTTTCCGAGCACGAGGGCTTCTGCGTACCGCTGCTTGAGGCGATGGCACATCGCCTGCCGATAGTGGCGTTGTCGCGTGCAGCTGTACCGGAGACTCTGGGGAACGCAGGAATCCTTCTTCAGTCGGGCGCACCTCTCGACGTGGCCAAGGCAGCAGACACTGTGATGAAAAACCCGCAATTGAGGAACGAGATGGTCAAGCGTGGCTTGGAGAGGGTGGCCGCCTACTCCATCGAAGACGCCTCGCGAAGGTTGATCAGTGCGATAGCTCCGGTGACCGGACACCTGGGATGAAGCTCGGGTTCGTGGTACCTCGGTATGGGATCGAGGTTGTCGGGGGAGCCGAACTCGGGGCAAGGATGCTTGCTGAGCACTTAGTGTCCCAGCTGGGTTGGCAGGTTGAGGTTTTCACTACATGTGCGCTGGAACATACAACTTGGGCAAATCACTTCCCGCCCGCTTCGCTTGAAATCAATGGGGTAACGGTCAATCGATTCAAATCGGTAGCTACTAGGGCGGTTGGGTTTGAGGACTTTTCGTCCAGGCTGCTTGCAAACCCTTCGGCGGCCACCATGGACGACGCGCTCAAGTGGATTGAGCTGCAAGGACCGGTGTGTCCGGATGCGATCGAATCGGCAGAGCTTTCCGACTGCGACCTGATCGCCTTCTACCCTTACCTTTATCACCCGACGGTTGAAGGTGTTAGGCGGTTAGCCGGAAGGGCAGTGATGCACCCGGCCGCACATGACGAACCACCAATACGACTGCCTGTATTCCAGGAAGTATTTCAACAATCTCAGGGCTTGGTATTCCAAACTTATGGGGAGCGCCGATTCGTCCTCGATCTCTTCCGGGTTGCCCACAAACCTCAGGTGGTAGTCGGGTTGGGGGTGGATCGCTGTGAACCCGATGAACGTGGAGCCGCTGAAGTACTTGGAACTGGTGTGCTGGGCTCACCGTACATTGTCTGCCTCGGGAGAGTGGACGCACAAAAAGGCTCCAGACAGCTTGAGGAGATGTTCGTCAGGTATAAGAGGGAACACCCTGGGGACCTAAAGCTTGTTTTTGCAGGGCCGGTTGTCGACAGGCCAGCGGATCATCCGGACATCGTCGTAACCGGTATCGTCACTGAGGGTGCAAAGTGGGCGATCTTGGGTGGGGCCGTAGGACTGGTATCCCCATCGCCCCACGAGGCGTTTTCACTTGTGGTGGTGGAGGGATGGCTGGCTGGTCTGCCGGTGCTCGTAAACGGTGCGTGCGAGGCGACTCGTGAGCACTGCGAACGAAGCGGAGGAGGTTTTTATTTCGGAGGACCGCTACCTCGGCGGGGCTCTGGGAGAAGAGCCGGGTCGGCGGAGCTAAAGCGGGTTGGGCCGGCAATCGGGGGGCGTGATACATACGAGGATTTCGCCGACACAATGGATTTCATTGTCGACCCCAAGAATAAGGGAGAAGTCGAAGAGATGGTTTCATTGGGTCAAGGCTACGTCGAGCGGAACTTTTCATGGGACTCGGTGGTCGGACGGTACTCGGCCTTCCTCAATGGGTTGGCGCATCGGATTTCGTAAGGCGCCACCAGGTGCCTGATCAGCCGAACTAACATTTAGCGGAGATGTTCCCAGATATTGCCCAGGGGGTTTGAAGGCGTGTCGATCGACGATTTTGTCGCTGGTGGCGAGCCTTCCGGAGCTGCCCCTTACGTGCCTCCCGTTGAGGTTGACGCTCCCAGGAACTTCAACCAGAAGCAAAAGCGCCAAACGATACCAAGAGGCTCCGGTCCGGTGCGAGGCGTGGCAACGCCCGGTCAAGGCGGACCCGGCCTTGGGGGCCATGGGGGTCCTCCGCCAACTGGGCCTTCCGGCCCAGGTGGCCCAAGGAGGCCTTTCGATGCACCTCCGGTTGTTGTAAGTCG
>DAIDIS010000199.1 GCA_027451785.1 Acidimicrobiales bacterium | reverse complement strand
CTTGATCCTTGAAGGTCTTCACCAGCCAGTCGATGATCCGCTGGTCCCAGTCATCTCCACCAAGATGGGTATTGCCGGAGGTCGACTTGACCTCAAAAACACCCTCACCGATCTCCAGAACCGAAACGTCGAATGTTCCCCCGCCCAAGTCGAACACCAAGACCGTCTGGTCTCCGCCGCTCTCTTTGTCGAGACCGTAGGCGAGAGCTGCCGCAGTCGGCTCGTTGATGATCCTCAAGACCTCCAGTCCCGCGATCTGGCCGGCCTCTTTGGTGGCGGTACGCTGCGCGTCGTCGAAGTACGCCGGGACGGTGATTACCGCTTGGTTCACTGTGTCTCCGAGATAGCTCTCAGCGTCCCTCTTCAGTTTCTGCAGGATACGTGCGGAAATTTCCTGAGGGGTGTAGTTCTTCGAGTCAATCTCGATCGTCCAATTGGTACCCACATGGCGCTTCACCGAGCGTATAGTTCTGTCCGGGTTGGCTATCGCCTGGCGCTTCGCCACCTGGCCGACCAGCACTTCGCCGGTCTTTGAGAACCCTACGACGGAAGGAGTCGTGCGGCTCCCTTCTGCGTTCGGGACCACAACCGGCTCGCCCGCCTCCAGCACGCTAACTACCGAGTTAGTCGTTCCGAGATCGATTCCTACAGCTTTTGGCATGTTCAGCTAGCCTCCGTCACCTGTCTTCTCAAGCTTGTCGGTAATTTAATTCCTAATGCTCTGAGACTCTTCTTACTCGCTCATCATAGCAAACTTGAGCCTTATATTGTCAACTCTTCTTCTATCGTTCTTATCAGCTTATCCGTTACTTATCTTGATACCCAAGATCAGGCATCCTCAAGCGAGTCCACAAATCGGTCCTTTTCAGCACACAACGGCCTGACCTGGCGAGTTAGAAGGGCGACTCCGAATTCGAACGACAGCACCGCCGGAAGCTCGTCCCGCTCCAATCCCACTTCCACTGTGCCCACATTGCCGGGAAACAGCTCGCCACCATAAGTTGTTGAAATGCCAAAACTCGTCCTACTCCGTCACGGCCTGAGCGTCTGGAACTACGAGAACCGCTTCACCGGCTGGACCGACGTTGATCTGTCTGACCAGGGAGTCGCTGAAGCCGTCAGGGCGGGCGAAGCCCTAAGGGCGGAGGCTGAGGTGGATCCCACGTGTGCCATAACGTCTCTGCACACTTCCGTCTTGACTCGTGCAGTGAAGACCGCCAATTTCGCCCTGGACGCTGCGGAACGCTCCTGGGTTCAGGTCAAGCGACATTGGAGGCTGAACGAGCGCCACTATGGGGACCTCCAAGGAAAGAACAAGGCCGAGTCCGCAAAGATATTCGGCGACGAGCAGGTCCACATTTGGAGGAGGAGTTACTCGACTCCCCCCGCTCCTTTGGAGATCACCGACGAAAGGCATCCTGCCAACGATCCGAAGTACAGGCACGTTCCCAAAGACCAGCTCCCCGCCACAGAGAGCCTAAAGGACGTCGTTGAACGATTGATCCCCTACTGGGTCGACCAGATCGCACCGGAGCTTTTTGCCGGAGAGACGGTACTCGTCACTGCGCACGGAAACTCGCTGAGAGCAATGGTCAAGTATCTCGATGGGGTCTCGGACGAGGACATCATGGGAATCGAGATCCCGACAGGCGTCCCGCTCCTCTACGACCTCGACCAAGATCTCAAGCCTGTCTCAAGCCGCTACTTGGGTAAGGAAAACTAGGCCACCGCTCACGATCTCGGCCCGGGCAGCGATGAGGTAGCCGTCATCGGCCCCGACGGCACGCCCCGGAATCGCCGACCATGCAACATTCGTTCGCCGAAATGACGAGAGCCCGGGCAGTCGCCCGGGCTCGACAAATCCGAAAACTTAGAGGGCGTCCGCGCCTCTTTCACCGGTGCGCACTCTAACCACTTCACCGATATCGGTTGACCAGACCTTGCCGTCGCCGATCTTTCCGGTCCTGGCGGCATTGACGATGGCTTCAATCACGTTGGCTGCCGAGGAGTCTTCGACTACCGCCTCGATCTTTACCTTAGGGACAAGATCAACCTGGTACTCGGCCCCTCTGTATACCTCAGTGTGGCCCCTCTGGCGTCCAGCTCCCTGGACTTCCGATACCGTCATTCCCTCTACGCCAACCCCGTGAAGGGCTTCTTTTACCTCTTCGAGCTTGAAGGGCTTGATCACTGCGGTGATCAACTTCATGGTCTGTCGACCCCTTTCTGGATAACAACTCTTAGAAAATCTCCAATTACTCCGTCTACGAAGTAATCACTCCGGCAACATCGGCAAAGCAACTTCGTCCCACCCGGAACGGTAGTCGCTCAATTGCAACCAAGGCGGAAACGGCTCCGCTCTCGCTTGCCCGCTGCGGAACCGCAGCGCCGCTCCCCTGGGACCTCGCTATCGAGATCCCAGGGGAATTCGACGTCAAGCTCGGCTACCCAGCATCCGTCGCACCCGAATGGCTCAGAATCCGCTCGGCAAATGCCTCCCTCGGATAGACCTCCTCGTTGTGGATCGCAAGGTCTCCAACTTCGAGGACTTCGTCCGGCTCACGCAAGCCTCGGGCGAGGAGTTTGGTGACCTGCAGGAGTATGAAGGTAGCTATCGCAGAGAAGCAGATGACCCACACTGCCGCTAAGAACTGCTCCCAAAGCTGATGGAACGAATGGGTCCCATAGAAGACTCCCTGCACGGAGAACTGCGTGGAAACCACTCCCTTCTTGTCCTGCTGCAGATACTCTGCCATCCCCGGGTCGGCGAACAAACCGACCATCAAGCCTCCGCACAAACCGGCTATGCCGTGGGTGTAGACGACTCCCAGGGCATCGTCGACCTTCGAGAATGGAGGGATCTTCGGGAGGTAGTTCCAGGCGAACCAAACGATGAAGGAAGCAATGAGGCCAACCAGGATTGCCCCCAGGCCATCCACCCATCCAGCAGATGGAGTGATCGCAACCAACCCTACGATCATTCCGTTGATCGCTCCACCAAGCTCTGCCTTCTTGTGCTTCGACAACATCATGTCCATAAGCACCCAGGTCATGAGCGCAGCAGCAGTAGCAAGGTTCGTGTTCAAGACCGCCGATGCGGCATCGGCACCAGCGAAGAACGGGTCTCCACCGTTGAAGCCGTTCCAGCCGAGCCATAGGACGCCGGCGCCAACCATCATCATTAGGAGGTTGTTGGGGACTCCATGCGCACGGTCTTTAGCAAGCCTCGGCCCAACCACGGCGGCAGCCACGAACCCGGTAACGCCTGCGGCCAAGTGGATGACATAACCACCCGAGTAGTCGACAGCGCCCTTGGCGAAGAACCACCCACCACCCCAGAGGAGGAAGGCGTTGATCGTGTAGACGAACGTGATCCATAGGGGCACGAAGATCAGCCATGCCTTGAACTTCATGCGGCCGACGATGCTGCCCAGGAAAAGTAGGGGCGTGATTGCGGCGAACACGAACTGGAAGTAGGCCATGGTCGACATCGGGAACATAAACGATGGCCCCGGCAGGTTCGCAGTCGCAGGCAGACTGGCCTGACTCTGTTCTCCCGTGTGGCTCAAGATGGTCCCCGGCTTACCCCACATGTCCTTCAGGAAGCCTGAGATACCGGGTTTGGGCCAGCCGGTTGCAGGCGCAGTTGCGTGCGCACCGTGCAATCCGATTGGTGTACCGAAGCCCATGTGATATCCCCAGAGCACCCAGACGATGAGAACGCTTGAGAATCCTGTGAAGCACATGACCATCGTGTTCACGGCCCACTTGCGCTGAACAAGGCCGCCATAGAGAACGGCGAGCCCTGGGATGCTCATGAGGCCGACCAGTGTGGCCGCTACCAGCTGCCAGGTGTTGTTACCTGAGTCCAGCCAATGCGGGTACGGCAAATACGTCACGGACCTTTCACTCCTCTCAAGTGATGTGCTCAATCAGTCACGGACGAACGTGTCCTTACTTCATTCGTCCGGATTGCAGCTTCGACCATCGTTGTTTCCAACCCGCTACGCCACTGTTTCGGGAGTGTGAACTCATAAGCCGGCCTCGTCGGGGGCGTTGGGCCCGGGCCTTGTCGGGGTATGTCAATTTCGGAAGGACTGCGCCGCGCTCCAGGTCACAGGCCCGGCGGGCGGCGATATTCGCCACCGGCCAATACCCGTGGAGGGATGGGGGAGATGACTTTTCCATTTAACGAGCACGATTTCTTTGACGCGATTACGCTTCCACTCATGGTCAAGAAGGACACCAAGCTGGAGCACCTCGGTCAGATGTGGCTCTTTTCCGCCTGCACCAAGAAGGAGCTGGCGCAGATCGGGCGCGTCGCTGATGAGCTGAACGTTCCCGAAGGCAAGATACTTTGTGAAGAAGGCAAGCCAGGGTTCGAGTTCTTTTTCATCCTCGAAGGCCGGGCGATAGTCCGCAAGCGAGGCCGTAAGGTCGCAACTCTCGGTCCTGGACAGTACTTCGGAGAGCTGGCTCTCTTGGACCGCAGGCCCAGGAACGCAACCGTCGTCTCCGAGACTGCGATGACCTTGCTGGTTCTCGGCCAGCGGGAGTTCTCAACCCTTATGGCCGATATGCCCTCTTTGGCACACAAGCTGCTGGTTACGATGGCTGGACGCCTCCGCGAAGCCGACGCCAAACTCGACCACTGATAATTACGTAAACGATCGCTGAGGACGAGAAGTCCATCTGCGAGAACGAAGGGCGACCGGTTCAAATCGGTCGCCCTTCGTTATTTACTGTCTAGCTGGCTGAACCCCCGGCCTAATCGCTTGGCGAGACCGGCACGCTTATTTACTGCCTTACTGGCTGGACTCCCGGCCTAATTGATTGGCTGGGCCCACAGATTGATCGAACGGCTGGAAGCCGTCCCGATCTCAGTCGGAAAGCGACTTCTCCAGGATCTGAGCAACATCCAGCACGCTCACTGACTCTGCGTGTTCGACCCCGTCGGCAACCCTCTGCTTGACCGCATCGTCGATCATGATCATGCAATAAGGACAGGCTGTGCCGACCACATCGGCGCCTGTCTCCAGTGCATGGTCGGTGCGCTCAAGGTTGATGCGCTTACCGATGTTCTCTTCCATCCACATACGAGCACCACCGGCCCCGCAGCAAAAAGCCTTGTTCCGGCACTTATGCATCTCCACCGACTTCACGCCGGGCACGGCGTCAAGGACACTCCTCGGCTCGTCGTAGACCTCATTGTGACGGCCCAGGTAGCAAGGGTCGTGGTAGGTGACCGACTGGTCAAACCGCTGCTTAGGCGTGAGCTTCTTCTCGGATAACAACTTCTCAAGAAGCTGGGAGTGATGAACAACCTCGTAGTTGCCTCCGAGGGCTGGGTACTCCCTAGCAATCGTGTTGAAGCAATGGGGGCACGAGGCCACGATCTTCTTCGCCCCGACGGCATTGAAGGTCTCGATGTTTTGCTGAGCCTGCATCTGGTAGAGATACTCGTTGCCCATGCGCCGGGCGGAGTCTCCCGTGCAGGTCTCGCGTTGTCCGAGAACGGCGAAGCTGACGCCCGCTTGGTTCAGAAGTCTTGCGATTGACTGCGTTACCTTGCGCGCACGCTCGTCCAGTGCGCCGGCGCAGCCCACCCAGAAGAGGTACTCGATCTCGTCCGGTATCGTGTCGGAAACCACGGGAACCTCGAAGTCGAGGCCCTTTGTCCAATCCAGGCGCTGCGAGGATCCCAGGCCCCATGGGTCGCCTTGGTTTTCAACGTTCCTCAGCATGGTGCCGGCTTCGGTGGGGAAGCTGGACTCCATGAGCACCTGATAACGGCGCATGTCGATAATTGTGTCGACGTGCTCGATATCGACCGGGCACTGCTCAACGCAGGCACCGCAGGTCGTGCAGGACCAGAGGACGTCGGTGTCGATTACGTTCGGGACCAGGTCCACCTCAGTATGAACGGCAGTAGCGGTTGACCCGCCGGAAGCGCCATCGGCCGACTCTCCGTTCACCGACTTCGAACCGCCCTTCATCAATAGCTCCGAAGCGCTGCCGAAAAGGTGGTCGCGAAGGTCCATGATGACCATCTTTGGAGAGAGTGGCTTACCGGTGTTCCAGGCGGGACACTGCTCTTGGCAGCGTCCACACTCGGTACAGGTGACAAGGTCAAGCATTTGCTTCCAGGAAAGATGCTCAATCTTGCCCACCCCGAAGACGTCATCCTCGCTCATTTCCTCAGGGTCCATGTTCGGAGTAGTGGCCAGAGGCCCCAGCGCCTTCGGGCGCCTGGAGAACGCGATATTCAAAGGAGCCGCGATTATGTGCAGGTGCTTGGAGTAAAGCACGAAAACCATGAAGCCCATGATCACCGCCACGTTTGCTACAACCAGCACGGACTCAATGTCATAGTTCACGGACGTGGAAAAGCCGGAGAACAAGGTTCCGACGAAATGGGAGGCGAAGGCCCAGTTGCTATAAGGGAAGTCCCCTGTGTTCCACTGCGCTCCCCGGTAACCAAGAAGGGTCAGCATCACCAAGGCGATGCCGCCCAACACCAGCCAGGCAGCACCGGTGTGAGATCCGTAGAAGCGGGACTTCTTCTCAATGCGGTGCGGGTCTTCTTTGGTCCGGATCACACTGAACACGATGAGGGCTAGAAGTACGGCGACGGCAAAGAAATCCTCAATGAATCCGATGAATCCCCAGTGCCCAATAAGCGGAATCGCAAAAGTCTTGTCGAAAATGTCACCAATCGCCTCGATGATTGTGAGACCAAGGACGAGAAAGCCCCAGAAGGTAAAGGCGTGGGCCAATCCCGGAACGGTCTTTTTCAGGAGTTTGCGCTGCCCGATGACCTCAGTCAGCTCCGCCATCACGCGCTTGCCGACACCTTCGGTGCGTCCCGGTGCAGGCTTACCCGTACGGACCAGGTTGAACAACCACGTGGCGCGTCGTCCGGCGATGGCAAAACCGATCACCATAACAACTACACCGAAAATGATTCTCAAATCTCCTCCAAAAGGCTCAATCTCTTCGTGCGGACATTCACCGCATCCTGCCCAACGCTTGTTCCTGGCTCCAATGGCCCCGAGTGCCGTGAGACCCACAGGGGTATACCGACGAGTACACAGTACTAATTCGGGTACCTATCCGCTAATTCGATAGTCGCTGCGAAAATGCCCGGCTGACCGGGTCGATTGCAGCCTGTAATTCGACCTAACTTCGATACGGCTACTGGAAATTTCTGTAGTAGCGGCTTGGTGTGGGTCCTCGTTGATTCTGGTACTTTGACCCGGCTTCCTTCGAACCGTAGGGATTATCGGCCGCAGTGGTCATGGTAAGGAAGCTGATCTGGCCGATTTTCATCTCCGGATAGACCGTTATCGGTAGGTTCGCGACATTCGACAGTTCCAAGGTCAAGTGGCCCTGGAAGCCCGCGTCAACGAACCCGGCGGTTGAGTGGATAAGTAGTCCCAACCGACCAAGGCTGGACTTGCCTTCGAGTCTCGCCACCAAGTCTGCCGGCAGCGAAACCTGCTCCATCGTGGAACCGAGAACAAACTCGCCGGGATGAAGTATGAGGGCCTGGCCCTCGGGAACCTCCACCAGTTCATTAAGTTCTTCTTGGTCTTCTTTCACATCGATGACTCTGGTCGAGTGATTCCTGAAGACTCGAAAGTAACGGTCCACCCTTAGGTCGACCGAGGACGGCTGAATAGCGTCGTCCTCCAACGGGTCTATTACTATTCGCCCGTCTTTCAGGGCCTCACGGATCGAGCGATCAGAAAGGATCATGGTAAGGAGGCAGATTAGTTGCTTTTTGGCTGTTATGCCCGATTAGGCGCCACCCCTGCTGTGTCGAGAGTCCCACACTGCGGTCCTGACGGTCTGCTGAGTCGCCGCCGTGGAAAGCCAGATCGGGCATTAAGCCGGGCATCCAGTCGGAAGCCGGGCATAACGTCGGCGGTAGCGCCGCCTCCCGTGCCGTCCTGTCTGTGGTCATTCCCGCTAGTCGATTGTGGACGAGGCCCGTCTTTCAGTGCTCGCTCCGTCAGGCTACAGTTTCAGAACACGGATGTTAGGTCCAGGTCAGTGCTCCCAAGTGCAAATTCCGCACGCAACGAGCATTTGCCCCGCGGGTGTAGTTCAGAGGCAGAACATCAGCTTCCCAAGCTGAGAACGCGAGTTCGATTCTCGTCACCCGCTCTCATCATCAGGGCAGGTCAGGGGCGGTCTTGGCCGGGGCCAGCCGTCTCGAAATTGGATGGCAGACTAGTTTCGTGCCACAAACGTGCCACATTGAGTTCGGTTCACGCTTGGAGTCGTGACAAATGGTGCTATCGCCAAAGCTGATCCTTAGGTCCGGTGTCGTCATCGACGACCCTGGGGGAACCGCCTCACGAATCATGGCCGAGGAGTGGGCCTACTATGACGGTCTGTCACCAGGAGATCCAGACCGCATCGAGCCGGCGGACGTCTTGGCCACGGTATCCGTGAATAGCTTCGTCAACGATGCCAAGTTGGTTCGGCAGGTTCATCGCGGACTATCTGGTGCCTGCGACGATCTCCTTCGCGCTTTACCTCGCAATGTCTCACTTCTCGATGCCGATCTTGAAACTGTCGCGGAGCTGATAGCAGCCGCCTGTTCAGTTGCACACGTACTAATACCGGTGGCCACCAAGGTCTTGCATCGTAAGCGCGCAGCCATGGTGCCAATGCTCGACAACGTGGTGCTCGGGCATTACTTCAACTACCTCGGGCGACCGGAGTTGATTGGTTGGTCCCAGGACAAGAGAAGGGTTGGCGCGGCCGCAAAGATCGCCCTCGACGGGTTCAAGACTGACCTGGAGGCGGCGGAGCACGAGTTGAACGAGATCGCCACTCGGCTCGACCGCGAGGGTACGCCGGTAACCCTCGTCCGGCTGCTCGAAATGCTCCTGTGGTGTGGGATAGAGCCTGTCGGTTACTACCGTCGGCCAGAGGTCTCCGACTGATCAGGAGTGGTGGGACGGGCCGATCTCTTCTTTTCCATCTTGATCACCGGCGCTGGTTCCGCCAGGGCGGCCAAAGCATCAGCTATTGCCTTGTCTCTCTCGGCAGTGGCGTGCTGGTAACGCAGTGCGGCTTCCGCAGATGAGTGCCCCATACGAGTCATCAGCTCCCGAGTGGATGCTCCGGTGGCTGCGGCCCAGGTGTTCCCCGTGTGCCGAAGGTCGCGGAGATGCAATTCGGGGCGGCCAATCGTGAGCCGGGCTCTCGACCAGTGCTTTTGAAGGACGTGAGGGCGGAGAGGGCCACCTTGCTCACCAGTAAAAACCAGAGCGTCAGGGTCGAGCGCCGTAAAGCGTTCGAGATGTGACCTAATCGTCGGGACTACGTGAGAAGGAATCGAAACGGTCCGTCGGCCAGCTGTGGTCTTCGGTTCTTTGATCACGAGCTGCCCGTTACGTAGCTGTTGGAGGTTCCGGGCGACTTTGACCGTTGAGTGCAAGAGGTCGACGTCCCGACGCCTCAAGGCAAGCAGCTCTCCCTTTCGCAACTGGCACCAAGCGGCGAGTACCACGATCGCCTGGAATCTCTCCGGCATTGCGGCAACCAGCTTCTCGGCTTCTTGGATCGTAGCGATTGGACGTTCGGGAGCTGCTTCCTTTCCTGCTCCTTCGATTCTGCAGGGGCTCCGAGCTATCAGTTCATCGGCCACGGCCGCGTTGAGCATCGTCCGAAGCAGCCGATATGACTTGGCTGCGGTGGAGGGGTATTTCCCAGCAAGCCGGTTGTGCCACACACGAACATCACCTGGAGTCAGATGACCGATCTCGATTTTCCCGAGTTCAGGCAGTATGTGGATGGTGAGCAGTCCCCGATAGGTTTCCACCGTCCGGTCGGCCAAAACCCGGCCCGCCAGAAAACTCTCGGCGAAATTCTCCAAGCTGATCCGTCCCGCCCGCGGATCGATGAATGTGCCCCGGGCGGAGTCCGTCTGCACGCCGGCAAGCCACGCGATGGCGTCACCCTTATTGCCAAACGTTTCCGGAGCGGGTAAGACCTCGCCTTTCGCGTTCCGGTATCGGGCTTGCCAACGACCGCTAGGAAGCTTCCTTATTGATCCGAAGTCTCGCCGCCGTGCCATCGATCAAATCATCCCACGGCCCGGCGTACTTGGCGTAGCGATGTCTGCTTCTCGTGTGGTGCCACAGGAGAAGCGGTGCAGCCCTCGACCGGGCGCATAGCGGGCTCGCGATGCCGATCAATCAATTCGTCAAGATCGTCCGGGTCAAAGAGAACCCGCCCACCGATCCTTACGCAAGTAATGCGTCTCTCAGCCCGGAGACGCCGGATGTAGCGCTCTCCCAGACCCGTGTAGGTGCCCGCGGCCCGAGAATCAAGGAGTGGGCGCCGAGATGCGCCCTGCTGAGTCGATCCCTGCTGCTCGGTCTCAACGAATTCTTGACTAGGAAAGGCAGTCATAGCGATATCCCCTGGGTCACTCCCCCATCAGGGGATGCGAGCGCCACTTTGCCCCTCCAGTGGGCTTGGCGATCTAGAGGGGCGACGTGCTTTCGTTCCTCTCGTGCCGAGTATGGATCTTGATCTACCTGGCCGGACGTGAAAAGAAAAGAATTCAGAGCTGCCGCACCTGCGGATCGCAGAAGCGACGCCGGGTCCTGGCCCTCGGCAAGTCTGACCACTTCGACTCGGTGGCCCCATCCTTCGATCCGGCTTTTCAACCTCACCGCGGCTTCTTGGCCAGCTGAGTCACCGTCGAAACAAATGGTGAGTGGTCTAGAAGCGTTGGTGAGGATGCCACCAAGTTGTCTCGCCGATAGTTCCTTGCCTCCTTGCGTGACCGGATACACCTCTGACAAGCAACCCGCTTGGATCGCCGATATCGCCACAGCCATCGCATCGACCGCTCCTTCCACAATGATCACTCGGCGCACCTCAGCTTTGGTGGCTGCCAATGGTGCATACAGGCTCACCGATTTGTCGTAGGCGAGGGTGCGGGGAGGGTTGACGTACTTGGCGAACCGATTGTCACCCACATTGCGTCCAATCATCCCGCACAACATGCCGTCCTCTGCTCTGACCGGGATGATTACCCGTTGACGGTAGAAGTCAGCGATATTGGAGTCGCGGCGCCTGGCGGCAAGAC
>DAIDIS010000198.1 GCA_027451785.1 Acidimicrobiales bacterium | reverse complement strand
TTGGCTCGGGACCTTGGGCCCCAGCTACTAGGTCCGTACGGGACACTCCACGCATACAGCTCCGAGGATCAAAAAGCGATGGAAGGGGTAGCGCCAAGTGAGCTTGCCCCGGCGGTCACCGAGATTGCGCTCTTTGCTCCCGGCCCCTGCATCTACGGAGGCACCGACGAAATCCAGAAGAACATAATCGGCGAGAGAGTACTGGGTCTGCCGAAGGAGCCGAACAACGATAAGACCACCGCATTCAAGGATCTTCCGAAGAACGGATAAGGGCGCCTCTCCACAATCGGGAGATTGGGCGTTCTCGCTTCCAGACTGGGGTGGGGTTGTGCTCGGGTCCCTACCTCGCTAGATCTTGTTGAACTTGGCGGTTGCCAGGCTTGCCTTGCCAGGCTTCGGTGAGTACTCCCAAGGCGGCGGTGGTGTGGCAGGGTGGGGGAGTGTTACCCAGGGGGGAACTTCCCTGGACTGAGTTCTTGGAACGACGACGGCCCCTTCCATTCTGGACAAGGTCGAGTAGTTGAGAATCGCAACTGTCCAAAGCACTGCCGCACCAAAGAGAGAAGTGTAAAGCATTAGGTCGTGACCTGGAACGAACAATGCGAGAATCGGCGGCCCAACTAAAAGCGCAAGTGCCTCGGCTCCGTACCTGGGGACTCCCACGTAGCGAGAGAGCCAACCCAGGATAAAGAACGCTGTCATAAGGCCGACAGTGAGCTTGAAATTGGCGAAGTGCAGATTCCCGGCCACAATTGGGAGAATAATGCTTGCCGCCCCTTGGATGAAGGCGCCCTTGGTGATGGTGCGCTCATAGATCAAGGCCTTCCGGGTGATCATTCTCGGAGCCTTTCCTCGGCACGAAATCCCACCAACTACCGCTATCGTTATTGCAATCACGTAGGCGAGCAGCTCCAGCGACTTACGGGACGAAATGGTTGAAGCTCCGAGCCCTTCTCCGAGAACAGCGGCGCCGCTAATTGCTTGAGAAAAGGAACCCAAAAGCAACATTCGCCTCAGTGTCGAGTCGACGGCGATCCTGTCCGAATAGTCCGAAGGCTCCGGTATTGGGAGCCTATAGGAAGTCCGATAGGTACCTTTCGAGGTGAAGGAGCGCCCCTTCTTGCTGGTTGCCCCTTGGTGGGGAGCATTACTAAAACGAATTCCACCAAGAATTTTTGCAATGGTTGTGTCGTCTGTTGCCAAGGTCACCCCAGTGAGGTCGATGGTTTTGGAGGTACCAACCTTCATAGCGCGCAACCTCCCTGTAGGAAGCCCATGACGGGGCGTACTTTGCTGGTTCGTCCTCCGGTGCTCAGCAATGGGCACCGGGACAAATAAGGCCGAGCGAAGGGAGCGCAATTCCTGTCTCGGCCGGCTTCTAGCAGGTGCTGGGCGCTTTCACCCCGGCAAACCTGTCGGCAACCCAATTGAGGACGTCGTTCTGAGCGACATCCATTACCGTTGAGTGTCTTGCTCCTTTGTAGAGCTTGTAGTCCACGACATCGTGGTCGCTGGTGCACGCTTGTTGATTGTATGCGTCCGAGAGCGGTTGGGGAATAGTGGAGTCCGAAGTTCCTTGAAGTAGAAGAATCGGCGCTTTCGTTGGAACCGATCCAGCGTCGTTCAGCGATGCGTCTTGGATGACATTAGGGTCCGTTGCGGCATTGGGGTTGAACACGGTCTTGGGGTCGATTGAAGCAAAATCCTTGCCAACTTGGTCGCTGCAAACCTGGCTGACCACCTGAGCTTCCTTCTCGCCGCTCGGTGTGAACATTTCGGCCATCGAAAGGTTCGGGTAAGTGACGGCCCAAGCGTATGCAGCCGAAACCGACAGGGACTCGAGGCCCTTGTCAGTCAGGATAACTGGGAGAAGGGTTTTCAGCTGTGTGGCCGGAGCCGCGGCGGCCACCCCGAGAAGGTTGAGCGATGGCTCGTACTGGGGAGCAATCTCTCCGGCAAAGAGCGCGGCCTGTCCGCCTTGTGAGTGACCCACGACAACGAGGTTCCTACTGGCAACTACCCCCGGGAGCTGCCTTGCTGCCAGGGCAGCGTCGAGAACTCCGCGTCCCTCGCTCTCTCCAACCAGGTACGGGTGCACTCCCGGCGTACCGAGTCCCTCGTAGTCGGTGGCAGCGACCAAATAGCCGGCGCTCATGTATTGCTCTAGATACGGAGCCAGGTAAGGAGCACCTGTGAAAGGTCCTTTCTCCATTAGAGAAGGTGCGCAAATATCTGCGACTCCGGTAGTGCCGTGCGCCCAAGAGACAATCGGGTAGCCACCTTTGGGCGCGCTGGACAAGGGGACAGCTGCGTATCCGGAGACTGCAATGGATTTTCCCGCAATGGATGTTGACTTGTAGAGGATCCGGTAAATTTTGCCATTTCCGACCCCTTGAACCCCCGAGAGGAGCTCGTCGCGGATGAGCGTTCCATTGGGACCCGGTGGAAGCGGATTCGGCGGCGTGTAGAAACTTGGCATCACGAAGCCCTTTCCGCTGGCCGGAATGGTCCCAGAAACGGAAGTGCCGCTGGATGAGGATGAACAAGCTGAAATCGCCAGGGCTATTGCGGTGCACGCAAGCTTGGCTCTCACACCAAAGCGATTGGGTGGATTGGTGCCCAGGTCTTTCCTTGAGTGAGTGCCATTATCGGCTTTCAAGTCTCTTCCAAGCTCCCGGTTAGTGAAATTCATCTTGCGGAAAGGCAAAAGCATCTTCCCGTCCTCCTCATCTGCTCAGAGAGAAATTTACCTTCTTGGTGGTTTCGAAGGGGCTTTTTGAGAATCTGGGGAGTCCATCTTGCTTTACTCATGCTCCGGGATACTGGTTGCAAGTTAAGGGAGAGTCAGGTTCGGGCTCCTGGAAATTTAACGTAGTTGGTCAGCTTCCCTATACCTTCCACCTCAATTGTCACTTCGTCGCCTGACCGCAGGTACTTGGGGGGTGAAAACCCGTTCCCCACTCCTTCCGGCGTTCCAGTTGAGTAGATATCGCCCGGCTCAAGCGTGAAGGCGGTCGAAAGGTGCTCGATCATCTCGCCGATCCCGAAGATCATGTCTCCAGTCGTGGAGTCCTGCCGAAGCTCTCCATTGACCCAAGTCTTGAGCAAAAGCGCTTGTGGATCATCAATCTCGTCTGGGGTCACAATCCATGGACCGATGGGGCCGTGGGTGTCGAATGACTTGCCCATCGTGAAGGTAGGGCTGTTCGCCTGCCAGTCCCTTACCGTTACGTCATTGCAGATTAGGTACCCAAAGATCACATCGTGGGCCTTCATTCGGGATACGTGGCGAGACTTGGCGCCGACTACGAAAGCCAACTCGCCTTCGTAGTCAACTTGGTCTGAGGCAGGTGGAATCTCGATTGTCTCTCCCGGTCCGATCACGCAAGTTGACTGCTTGTTGAACCAGAGTTGGTGGGCGGGTGGCAATGCCCCCATCTCTGCGACGTGGCGATGGTAATTGAGGCCGATGCCCATAAACTTGGGGGGCCGCGCAACCGGAGCCAGCAGTGTGACACCCTCGGCAGATGCCATCGGCGCTCTAAGTTTCATCTCCTCGAAGCCGGTGCGGCCCAGCTCACCTATTAGGGTTGGCGTGTCGGCAAATGCCAGCCGACGACTCTTTACTCCTTCGGCGTCCAGTGCAGCCGAAATGTCGTAAATTCCGTCACCTTCGTACAGCCCGACTCTTGCGGGACCGGATTGTGGCGGGTGCCCCTCAGAACTCGAAACGTCTCTGCTCGGATTCGAAAACCTTATGACTTTCACGACTTGTAAGGTACTAGTTGCGAGCTTCCGGGGCAGAGCGCAGAGGTCCTCTACCGCTCCTGTGTGATCTCGACCACGACCTGTGGGTCAGATGCCTTGCTCCCGCTGAAAATCCCTTTCATTGGCGCAACATCCGAGTAGTCCCTTCCGGTGGCGACCATGACGTGCCCGTCCGACATCGTTCCCTTGGCCGTTGGATCGAAAGGGACCCACTCGCCGAGCCATGCTTCCACCCATGCGTGGCTTTCGCCGACCACGGTCTTTCCGATTCCGACCTCAGGGTTCGGATGCAGGTAACCGGAGACATACCTGGCGGGTATTCCCGTCGCCCTAAGCAACGAGAGCGCGAGGTGCGCGAAATCCTGGCATACCCCCATTTTCCGTGTCAGGGCTTCGGTGGCGGTTGTATGCGCATTGGTGGCACCGCGCTCGTATGAGAGGTTGCTCTTCACCCATTCGACTGTCCGAACGGCTGCATGCAAGGGTAAGGAACTTTCCGAGCGTATTTTCCCGGCTATCGTGCGAATCTCGGGGTCGATGTTCGCAAGCGCGGTTGGCATAAGGAACTCGACCCAATCTCCGACGACGGTGTCCATGCTGAGGGAATCCCAACTAATCGGTCCGGGCTTCGGATCATTGTCCGGCCCAAGCCCGGGAAGTTCCAAAAGCTCGCTCTCGGGAAGGATTCCGTAGGCAGCCGAAGAGTAAGTTTCGACAACAGAAGTAGCGGTGACCTTGAGCTCTTGGTGTGGGACCTGGATATCGAATGCCACGACTGCGCTTCCCCAATAGTCCTTGTAGGTGTAGAGCTGAGTGTCAGGAGTCACGACGACTCGTGAATCAAGGACGCTCTGCCTTTGACTCGACTGAGGAGTGACCCTCACCTCGTTGTACGATGCGTTCACGTAGCCCTCGTAGCGGTACCCCGTGACGTGTGTTATCCGGAGCCTCTTTGCGATGTCTCGGGTGGTCATTGCTTATGCACTCCACTCAACGGGTGCGAACTGGCGGAAATATCGTTCGGCGATAGCGCTCGATGTCTCTGCGCAGAGCCTTTGAAGTTCTGCGAGCTCGCCTGGGAGCCGCTCCATAAGCTGATCAATCGGGGTGAATTCCAGGAGATTACGAGCCATCCCCACCGCTCGTCTTGCATGGTCGGAGGGGCCTGCGCGGCCTTGCGATGGATCGAGCTCCATCAGGCACTGTTCGGCACTGACCAAAGACGAATAGACGGACCTTGGGAACAGGCGGTCCAACAACAGGAACTCGGCAGCGCCTCGTTGGTCCACGGTGCGCTGATACGTTCGCAGGAAGGCCTCATAACCTGAGCAGCACCGAAGGGTGGTGATCCAACCGGTAGCTCCTCTGGAGTCGCTTAGCCGGGCAAACAGTAGTCTGACGGTCATATCGGCGCGTTCGAGGGATCTGCCCAGGACCAGAAAACGCCATCCATCGTCGTGGCTGAGCGTAGAGTCTGCGACTCCGCTTATTGCAGCCGCACGCTCTTTTACCCAGTCAAAGAAGGCATGGGGAGGCTGTCCCTCGCTCTCCTTGGCAAAGATCGGGATGGACAGGTAGGTGGTGTTCAGTGCCCTAAACAGCTCCGAAGACAGCGTTGATCGTGCCGACTTGGAGTTTTGCCAAGCTGCCCTGAGCGACCCCACGATCGAGGCCGGATTTGAAGGGTCCCACGCCAAACTCTCCATGGCCAAACCGGAATCGCCTTCCTGGCCCGGATTATGGACTCCCATAACGTCGAAGAGACTGGACGATGGATTGTCCCCGATCAGCCTGTCTTCGAGGAGCAGGTGATAATGGACATCGAGAATTCTCGACGTGTCCTCGGCCCGCTCAACGTAGCGGCCTATCCAATAGAGCGACTCGGCGATCCTTGAGAGCATCGCTATTGCTGCGCCTGGTCTGGGCAGTATGGACCGGTCTCCGGAGGGAGTCCCGACCAAAGGTTGGCGGTGGAACCGGGGACTGCATACCGGGCGAATACGTCGGATTGCGAGGCGCCGCCCAAAGCGAAAGAATCAGGTTCGCGCAAGCGGCATTCGGAAAACTCGTCCGTTAGTACCCAGGTGTCCTTCGATCCGCCCCCCTGGCTGGAGTTGACCACCAAACTGCCTTTGGGGATGGCCACTCTGGTGAGTCCCCCGGGTACCACGCTGATGTCGTCTCCCGAGTTGACTGCGAACGGCCTAAGGTCGATGTGCCTTGCATCAAGCCCTGTGCCTGTTTGGGTGGGAGAAGTGGAGAGCCTGACTATGTCTTGGGCAATCCAGCCCCTGGGATTCGCCTGGACTTTTGCGTGCAGTTCTACGAGTTCCCGCTCTGTCGCATGAGGCCCAATGACCAGCCCGTATCCACCGGAGCCGTCGACCGGCTTCAGGACCAGCTTTTCAAGGTTGGAAAGGACGTACTCCATGACCTCGGGGGAGCCCAGTTGGTATGTCGTGATGTTCTTCAGGATCGGCTCTTCGCCAAGGTAGTAGCGAATCAGCTCTGGAACATACGGGTACAAGGCTTTGTCATCTGCAATCCCATTGTCCACGGCATTTGCGATGGTGACGTTCCCGGCTCTTGCGGCATTGAGAATTCCAGGGCAGCCAAGAAGAGAGTCAGGCCTAAAGTGAAGAGGATCGAGAAAGTCGTCATCGACCCTCCTATAGATAACATCCACCTTGCGCTCGCCGGATGTTGTACGCATGATCACGGTGTTGTCGCGGCAGACGAGGTCCCTACCCTCCACCAACTCGACTCCCATTTGGCGTGCCAAAAAGGAGTGCTCGAAGTATGCGGAGTTCCCCATTCCAGGAGTCAAGACGCACACGAGAGGGTTACTTTTCCCATGTGGAGATACCGCACTGAGCGCTTTGAATAGTAGTGAAGGGAAATCCTCAACAGGCAATACCCTGTGAGTCGCAAAAAGCTCAGGAAATACCTGCGTCATCACTCGCCGGTTCTCGATCACGTATGAGATCCCCGAAGGCGTCCTTAAGTTGTCTTCGAGGACTCGGTAGTCGCCATCTGAGTCTCTAACCAGGTCTATTCCTGCAATATGGACCCGAACGCCGTTGGGTGGCCTGAAGCCAAAAGCCTCCCTGTGGAAGTGGCTTGACGTGACTACTAAAGACTTCGGCACAAGCCCATCGGAGAGCACCGACCCAGCTCCATAAACGTCGTCCAGGAATGCCTCCAGGGCACGCACTCGTTGCCTGACCCCGTCAGACACTCGCCTCCACTCGTCCGCGGGGACGATTCTGGGGACCAAGTCCAAGGGGAAAGGCCTCTCCTCGCCGGAAAGCGAGAAGGTTATGCCTTGCTCCCTAAAACTCCTATCCCGGGCAGCGCACCGCGACTCGAACTCCTCAGCGCTAAGGGTGCAAAGCATTGCATTCAAGGACTCGTAATGCCTTCGTGGCAGGCCCGGAGAAGCGAACATTTCGTCCCAGGCACCTTCTGATGGGGAGTACCGGTCGAATAGGTCAGACATTCCCGTCCGCCTTGCCGTCAGGTCTCATGGCTCTATCCTGGCGCTGTTCAATGTCCAAACGGTCACGGCTATGTCACGGCAGTGTGAACTGACATTCATTTTGCAACTGAATTCCGAATTGCTCAGGCTTGAGCCGATCCTGTCTGGTCCCTTCGAGGTGGGTTTGTTCATTGAGCAACGCTCAACAAAATTCGTGAAAAATGCCTGGTAGAGCCCTTGATCTGGAGTCCTCAGTACCCTTAGTATGAGTTAGTTATTTACTGACATATCAGTAAATAAGGTCATATTGACGACAAGTTGCGACCCCGGCTGATGAGGCCGGCTGTCCGATGCATCAAGAACGAGAGGGAGATGAAAGTAAAAAGAAAAACAGCAGGCCGTAGGAC
>DAIDIS010000197.1 GCA_027451785.1 Acidimicrobiales bacterium | reverse complement strand
GCCCTTGGAAGATCGACGGCGAAGGTTCTGAGTGCGAACCGACTAGCCGTGGGGCGCGATACCCGAGTTTCGGGTCAGATGCTTGCAATGGCCTTCTCGGCCGGGGCTGCATCGGCTGGCTGCCAAGTTGTCGACCTTGGGGTGGTTCCCACCCCAGCAGTTGCATGGTACTCAGCCATCACCGAGATCCCTGGAGCCGTAGTTTCGGCCTCGCACAACCCGTTCCACGACAACGGGATCAAGGTCTTCGGAGCCGGCGGGAAGAAGCTGACCAGCGAGGTTGAGCAGGAAATCGAGGCTGAGCTTGAGTCCGAGATCGGCGCCGGTGGGTATGCTGGTGACTTCGGGGAGGTCGGCACCGTAGTCGATGAGCATTCAGGAACCATTGAGGGCTATTCGTCTCACGTCGTGGCTGCGATTGAGGGCAGAAGCCTCTCGGGTCTGAAAGTAGCCATCGATTGCGCAAACGGAGCGGCATTCGAGACCGGTCCGAGGGTGTTGGAATCACTGGGTTGCGACCTGAAAGTAATTTCGGCGTCGCCAAACGGCCGCAACATCAACGACAATTGCGGTTCCACGCATCCACAAGCACTCAGTGAGCTGGTGGTCGCCCAGGGATGCGATCTTGGCCTGGCCTTCGACGGTGATGCCGACAGGTTGATTGCAATCGACGAGCTTGGCAATGTCGTTGACGGTGACTTCCTGATCGCTATGTTCGCCTTGGACCTGAGCGATCGAAATCGCCTCGAAAAGTCCACGGTTGTCGTCACGGTCATGTCCAACCTTGGGTTCAAGCTGGCAATGCAGGAACTGGGTCTGAGTGTCGTGGAGACCGACGTGGGCGATCGCCACGTACTCTCCGAGATGCGCTCGGGAGGTTTCAACCTGGGCGGAGAGCAATCGGGACACTTGATCTTCGGGGACATTGCCACGACGGGGGACGGTCTTTTGAGCGGCGTGCTCCTTTGTGACCTGATCAAGCGCCGAGGCGAGAAGTTGAGCTCACTCGCCGGTACCGTGATGTCCAAGTTGCCCCAAGTCCTTGAGAGTGTCGTCGTGAAGGACTCGTCAGGGCTGGCTTCGGCGACGGGTGTTTGGGAGACAGCTAGAAGGACCGAGGAGGCGCTTGGAGGGAAGGGCCGCGTGTTGATCCGTGCAAGCGGGACCGAGCCCAAAGTGAGGGTTATGGTCGAGGCCGAGTCTCACGAGTTGGCGAGCGAATCGGTGCGACTGATCGTAGAAGCCGTCGTGTCCGAGCTGGGCTGAGCGGTCTGGGCTGGTAGGAGCGAATGGAAGTCATCGGCGTCGGTATCGACGCTGTCGAGGTGGACCGGGTTAGGAAGCTGAGCCTCAAGCGACCGGGTCTTCAATCGAGGGTCTACACCAATGAGGAGTTGGAGTATGCCAGCGGATTCCACGATCCATCCGAGCGGCTCGCTGCCCGGTTCGCGGCCAAGGAGGCGACGATGAAGGCGTTGGGGGTCGGCCTCTGGGCCTTTCCTTTGACCGACGTAAGCATCGCCTCGGCAAAAAGCGGTTCCCCCGAGCTCCTCGTGAGGGGCAAGGCGGCCGAGATCGCCGCAGGTCTGGGAGTACGGGCATTCAAGGTCTCATTGAGCCATACTGCAAGTGATGCCTATGCGGTGGTCATAGCCTTGGGGGACCCAAAAGGTCAAGGGCAATGAAGCCGGTGGTAACGGTTTCCTCCATGCGTGAGGCCGATAGAAAGGCCCATGCACAGGGGCTTCTTGGCGAACTGGTAGCAAGGGCTGGGTGGGCAACCGCAAATTCCGCTCGCTCCATGCTTTCCGGCACCTATGGCAAGAGAGTTGGGGTGATTGCAGGGCCAGGCAATAATGGCAACGACGGTCGAGTGGCCGCAAAGGTCCTTGAGCGTTGGGGAGCCAAGGTTGATGTTGTGGCCGTAGGCCCTGAGATTGCGGGCAAGGGGGCAGGGGAGATATTCGGTCACGGGATAGATCTTCTAATCGACGCTGCCTATGGCACGGGATTCCGTGGTGAGTATTCAGCGCCCATTTCTCCTGACGGAGTTCAGGTGCTTGCCGTCGACATGCCGACAGGTATCGATGGCGATACCGGCGTAGCTTTGGGATCTCCTCAGATTGCCGACCGAACCGTGACCTTTGCTGCCTTGAAGCCTGGTTTGCTTGTGGGTGCAGGTCCGGATTTCGCGGGCTTGGTGGAATTAGTGGATATCGGGCTGGATCCGGGGGAGACCAACATTCACCTGATCGAGGACGAGGACGTTACTCAGACGGTCCTTGGCGCCGGGGCCAGGGGTCGCTGCGACCACAAGTGGTCGTCGGCCGTATGCCTAGTGTCCGGCTCTCCTGGGATGATGGGCGCGGCGAACTTTGCCGCTTTAGGAGCAATGCGTGCCGGTGCCGGGATGGTACGACACCTTTATCCTGGGAGCGGTGACGGCTCTTCGCCGGTTGGTGAGGCAGTATCGAGCGAAGTTGAGGTCGGTGAGCTTGCGGGCAGGGTCGAGACAGAAGCTAAGCGGTGTCACTCCCTGGTGGTCGGTCCCGGTCTCGGGCGATCGGCCGATGTCGCCTCGCAACTGAGGGAAATTCTCTCTTCGTCGGCCATTCCGATCATTCTGGATGCCGACGGCCTGTTCGCGTTTGCTGAAGGCGGAGACTCGTCTTCGGCTGCCGGCGGACTAGGGACATTGCGTGGTGGCAATCTTGTCATCACGCCTCACGAGGGAGAGTTTGAGAGGCTGACGGGCGCTCCGCTCAGTGACGACCGGATCGGCGACGTCACCGCTCTCTCCAAAAGGCTAAATTGCGCCGTTCTCCTGAAGGGACCCACCACAGTTGTTTCCTCTCCTGAACGGGCGTTCCTGGTGAACTCCGGTGGTCCGGCTCTGGCCACTGCTGGAAGCGGCGACGTGCTGTCCGGAATCGCCGGGGCTTTCGTGGCGAGGATTGGAATGGGAAGGCCGGAGATAATGAGTCGGTCTGGGAGTACAGCGCTCGACCAACTCGCCTACATTGTTGCGGTCGCGGCTCACGTGCATGGTCGGGCGTCACAGCTTGGCCTAGAGCTGGGCCTTATAGCCGGCGACCTGCCCCTATTGGTGGCTAAGTGGCTTTCTCAAGAGGTCTACGACCTGTGAGTGCCTCCGGGAATCCTGGGTCTGAATCGCTGGGCTCGGGTTATATGCAACAGGGTCCCCGATTCCTTCGCCAGACCTGGGCTGAGGTTGACTATTCGGCATTAAGGCGCAATGCCGAGACCATGTTGGGGATGATTGCCCCTTCGGCTCTTTGTGCTGTGGTGAAGGCAAACGGCTATGGCCACGGATCGGTCACCGCCGCGAAGGCTTTCCTCGACGGTGGTGCAACCTGCCTTGCGGTAGCGACAGCCGAAGAGGCTCTAGAGATAAGGGCAGCCGGGATTGAGGCCCCGGTACTGCTCCTATCTGAGCCCGACGAGGATGCCCTGGAAGTGGTGGTGGTAAATCGGATTACTCCGACTGTCTATAGCGAAGAGACCGTGAAGGCCCTTGAAGCAATGGCGGATCGTCTCGGCCAGAAAGAGGTGCGCATACACCTGAAGGTCGACACCGGGATGAGGCGAGTGGGCGCCTACCCACAAGAGGCTCTACGGCTGGCGGAGGAGATTGCGGCTTCACGAAACCTGATCCTTGAGGGGGTTTGGACTCACTTTCCGACTGCGGACGAAGCTGACAACGGTTTCACGGTGGGCCAGATGAAGGTGCTGAGCGATTTCGTCGAGGTACTGGCGGCCCGGAGGGCTAGGCCCGAGATCGTGCATGCGGCAAACTCGGCCGGAGCAATCCGTTTTCCAGGCTCAAGGTTCACGATGGCCCGGTGCGGAATCAGCCTTTACGGTTACCTACCCGGAGCAGTGAAAGCCGACGAGTTGGGTGAAGGCATATTGACCCCGGCGCTGTCGCTCAAGTCCCGGGTGTCGATGGTTAAGGTCGTGGCTCCGGGCGAAGGTGTCTCGTACGGTCACCGATATCGCACCACTGAAGAGACGGTCATTGCTACCGTGCCGATCGGCTACGCCGATGGCGTCAGGCGCTCGCTGGGTACACAGGGTGCTTCGGTATTGATAGGCGGGCGCAGATGTCCGATTGCCGGGACGGTGACCATGGACCAATTGCTTGTCGAAGTCCCCGCCGGATTAGTCGTAAAAAAGGGTGACGAGGTAGTGCTGATTGGGGAGCAGGAAGGCCAGTCCATCACCGCTGATGACTGGGCGTCGAGGCAGGGGACGATCAGCTACGAGATTCTCTGCGCCATTGGGACGCGCGTCCCAAGGCTGGTCGTGAACGCCCCTTAGTACAATGTCCTGGGGTCAGGACAGACCGGGAACCAAGGTCGAAGTGGTGGTCACACTCGGTGCAACTGTGATTGTTCCGGTCATCGCCAGTTTCCGGTGGACTAGGCAGACGTAATGATAGCTACCGGGGTTGGGAAAAGTGAGGCTCCAAGTTTGCCCGTAGTGCAGGGCACCTGACGTGGCGAATTCTCCGCTCGTGTAATTGGGGCCGCCGACGGAAGTGGAGTGGAGAGGGTCCGTTGAAGGCGCTTTTCCGGTTCCCAAGAACGTGACGGTGTGGAACTCTTGAGGCGTGACGTTTACCCACTCAACGGTGTCTCCAGCGCCTATCTGGAGGTCCGCCGGGTTGAAAGTCAGTGAAATGGAGTTGAAGGTGGAGATATCACCGCACGAAACCGAGGTCTCGATAGCGTTCCCAACCCTGCCTGGGTGCTGAACGCTGATCTCCAGGAACCACCCAGCCGATGCCAGGATGGAAGCCCCCGGAATTGTCGATGACACTTGGTTCACGTTCCCAAGCCGATCCGGTTTGGGGCTTTGAAGATTGAACGCGATTGGGCCACCCAAGGCGCAGGAGCCGAACCTTATGTCGGCGTCATACTTCGCTGCGGGATCCATGTCGTTCAACGAGAGGGTCATGGACACTTGTGACTTGTTCTCGGTTATCTGAGCGCTGCCCCTGACGTTTGAGTCACCTACCGGGTTGAGGTCAACAGTGGCGCTATTGGAAGTGGCCGACCCGATCGTCACATAGTGAGTCAGGTTCCCTGTGTTATTGGTAGTCGGCTGGACAGGGGCCGCGTAGGCCGCCTGTCTGGCCTGTTCGATATCCAGCTCCGCCTCGTTTTGCTGGTCTGCCAGTTCCTGAGAAGGCGTGGTCGTGCGAACCGATCCCTGGGGCCTGACCACAACGCTTCCCGACATTCCCGCTCGGAAGTCACACTGGTAGGCGAATTCCCCAACTGTTTCGAACTTGACCGTCAACTTGCCGCCGGTTCTCACCGGTCCGGAGGCAACCGTTAGGTTCGACGTGCAACAGGTTGTCCCACCCTGGGCAATCGAGATCTGCGTCGGGAACTGAGCGGCATTCGGGTTGTTATTCGTGAAGGTAATTGTGTGTTGCAGGGGTGTGTTGTTGGTCCAGGTGATTGAGTCGCCGACGTTTATCGTTATGACGCCCGGGATGAACTTCTCTACTTCTATCGATCCGCTGCTGGCCGATGCGCCCATCGCGACCTGCCAGGTTACGGCTCCCTTAATCTGGGCCGGGTTGTCGGTAGACCCCTGGTTCGTCGCGGGCGAGGAGCTACATGCACCTGCGAAGACCGCAAGAGCCAGCGACACCGAGAGTGCCGCCTTTTTCCACCTCATCATTCAGCCATTCCTTGGCTGATGCTCCTTCGCGAAAGCTCTAATCAACTTGTTCAGCTCCTGATGACGCTCAAACATGACCATGTGGCCACAGTCGGACAGCTTCTTGTACTCGGCATTCGGCATCGACCTCACCATGCGGAGCCCGTGCCACGGAGCGATCATAAGGTCCCGGTCTCCGACGACTACCAAGGAGGGTATATCCATTTCCGGCAGCGAGTCCCTTACGTCGAAGCTGAGGAGCTCTGCCCAAAGTTCGCTCAGAAGCTTTGGGGAAGCTGCTGAGATCAGGGCCCTTGCAAAGTCGACGTTGTCATCCGAAGGACTGTTCCCCAAAATCACTCTTGTGGAAAGGTAGCTGAGCGGTCCGCGAGAGCCGAGGGGGTTCTTGCCGGCGACTACCGACATTGCCAGGCGGGCCATGGGTGACGACACCTTCACCACGGAACGGAAGCCTGGGAAACTTACAATTGGGTCACCCGTTGTTGCTACCAGAACCATGCCGGAACAATGGTTGGAGAGGTCCCGTAAGCGCCTCGCTGCCAAGTTGAGAGTGACCATCCCTCCCATGGAGTGCCCCACGATTACCGCGTTCTTCAGTTTTAGGGACCTGAGCACCGTCAGGACATCGTCTCCTAGGACGTCGAGGGAGTAGCCCTTCTGCCCGGCGGTCGAGAGCCCGTGGCCCCGTTGGTCCATGACGATGACACGATGATCCTGAGAAAGTTCCCTGAGCTGATAAGGCCAGGTGGCCACCGACAGCAATACTCCGTGAAGCAGAAGAAGGGGAGGCCCCTCACCCCTTTCCACCAGGTGAATCTTTCCGCCGTCTCGGGTCTTGACTGTCCTATGGAGAGTGTCGGTAGGCAGGTCCAAGCTGCCCATAGGCGACGAGCGAGGGCTCGATCGCCTCTCCGGCTTGGGCGCAGTTAGGTTTGCCGCCGATACCCGGATTGGACCGGACCTTATCAAGCTACCGCCCTCAGCGGGGAAGTCGTCACTGGGAGACACTCTAGGCATTCTCATATAAAGATACCTATTAGGATCACGCTTGTGGCTATTAAGGATCAGCTGGCGATTTTCAGCTCTGAAGCAGCCGACTGCAAAATTTGCCGACTCTGTAATAGCCGGACTCAAGTTGTATTCGGTGACGGCAACCCAGACGCAGGGCTGATGATCGTGGGCGAAGCGCCCGGTCGAGACGAAGACCTCCAAGGCGTGCCGTTCGTTGGGCGCTCCGGCAAACTGCTTGCCACTCTGCTTGACCAGGAACTGGGAATTGATCGGAGTGGGTATTACATAACCAATGTGGTCAAGTGCCGCCCTCCAGACAATCGCGACCCTCTACCTCAGGAGGTAGAGGCCTGCAACCCGTACTTGGAATCGCAACTGGAGCTCATCCGGCCGAAGGTGATTCTCACGCTGGGGAACTTCGCTTCAAAGCTCCTCGTCGGCTCGAAGGAAGGGATCACGAAGTTGCGAGCTCACGAGTACCCGTCGAAATTCGGGTGGATTGTTCCCACCTTTCATCCGAGTGCTGCATTGCGCGGTGGCGGACAGGTGGTGGCACAGATGAGGGCGGACCTCATTCGGGTCAAAAAGCTCATGGCAGCTGAGCCTGCTTCGGCATAGCTGAGCCTGCCTCGGCTCAGCCGGCGCCGACGGGCGCATTGAAGTGATCATCCGGCCAGGGCGTTAGGGCCAATAGAAGTATCGCCAACCAAGGTTGGTTTCCGGAAAAGTTAGAATCGACGTCCGAAATGTCCAACCAAGCAATCTCAGCTTCCGGAGCCCTCACTTTTCGGGCGGAGGATCTTGCCGGTACCAAAATATTGGCAAGAGCAATTGCGTCGATCATTCGCAAGGGGGACGTAATACTCCTCTTGGGAGACTTGGGTGCTGGGAAGACGGCGTTTGTTCAATTGTTCGGGTTGGAGCTTGGGGTTTCGGACCCGATCACGAGCCCCACGTTCACCCTGGTCCAGACGTATACAGGCAAACTGACGATTTTTCACGCCGACCTGTACCGTCTCGGAGGTGGCCAAGATGTTGTCGACCTTGGTCTGGATGAGCAAGCCGACGAAGGCGTAACGCTGATCGAATGGGGAGACGTGGGCGAATCCGTGCTATTCCCGGATTACCTGAAATTGACGATTGAGCTGGCCGGCAAGGACGAAACGGACGAGCAGCCTTCTTGCGAGGGCGAGCCCATTTCTCAGGTAGGCGAGCCTCGGCTGTTCAATCTGGAGGCCGTAGGCGCTTCCTGGGCAGAGCGCCTACGGGAAATCGGCCTGTCCGAGGTGGAAAAATGAGTCCGACGCTCCTTGCCATCGAGACTGCAACCGCTAAGGCCGGAGTTGCACTGTCGGTGGACGGGGTGGTCCTGTCGTCTTGGTGGCTCGCTGGCGGCAACAAACATACCGAGAGCCTGATGCCTGCCATCGAGTTCGTAACCGATACTGCAGCGGTTTCGGTGTCGAGTCTTGACGCGATCTGCGTAGACGTGGGCCCAGGTCTTTTTACCGGCATTCGAGTGGGGCTTTCGACGGCGAAGGGTCTTGCTCATGCGCTTGGGATTTCGCTTGTTGCGGTGACGAGCCTGGAGGTGATGGCAAACCCGTTCCGGAATCTGGAGGACCTGGTGGCCGTAATAGACGCAAAAAGGGGCGAAGTTTTCTGGCGCAGGTTCTCGCCTAGCGCAAATAATTTGCAGTCCACGCCTGAACGTGGAGTGGAATTGGGAGCCCTTTCCACACCGGATGAACTGGCGGATGAGATCACCCAATGGCGCAAGGAGGGAGACAACCCTGTCTTTGTTGGGGACGGAGCATTGCGATACCAGAGGGAGCTTGGGATAGAAGCCGGTATGATGCTCAGTCCCCTCTTTTCCAACCCGCTGCCGGAGCACTTGGCCGAGTTGTCCAACAGGGCGTTTCTCGACGGCAAGGCGTGTTCCCCAGAACTTGTGGAACCCGTCTATATGCGACAAGCCGATGCGAGGGTAAACTTTGAGATGCGCAGCTAAGACCTGCGGACTTTTGGATCGGGGCCTTCACGGTCCCCGCACTAGCGAAGTTCCCGGACCGTTCATGGATCTGACGAAGCCCATCGACGTGAGATTGCTTCCAATGCGGCGAAGGCATCTTCCCGCAGTGATGAAAATTGAACGCGACGTATACCCCGGCCCTTGGAGCCAAGGGATCTTCGTCTCGGAGCTGAATCAGAAACTCACACGTGAGTATCTTGTCGCGAAGGCCGGATCCGAGCTTGCCGGTTACGCGGGCCTCATGATGTGTATGGAAGAGGCACATATAACCACGGTCTCCGTAGGCAGGGCGTGGCAGGGAAAGCAGATTGCAACGAGGATGATGACCCAACTGAGTTTCAGCGCGATTCGGATGGGGGCCGAGGCAATGACCTTGGAAGTGGCGGCCTCGAACAGGAAAGCCCAATCCCTATACTTCAAGTTCGGCTTTCATCCAGAAGGGGTCCGCAAGGGATATTACGCCGAGACCAACGAGGATGCTCTGGTTATGTGGTGCAGGGATATCCGAACGGCGGGGTTTGCCGAGCGCCTTCGGTCCGTAGTCCTTGGTATCAAGGGCATGACACGTGGGTTTGAAGCTCCATGCGCACCGCCTTACGAATCAACGGAGTCGGCACAAAGCGCACAGAGCAGTTGGTCAGCACAAAGCGCACAGACAGGGCGGGGGTAACAAGTTGAGCGATTTGGTTCTTGGGATCGAAACTTCCTGCGACGAGACCGCAGCAGCCATAGTCGGCGAAGGATCCAAGCTGGTTTCCTCCGTTGTCTCCAGTCAGGTCGATATCCACGCCGAGTTCGGTGGAGTCGTGCCGGAACTTGCGGGGCGGGCTCATGTGCAGTTGATCGTGCCGGTCGTCGAGAAGGCTCTGGGCGATGCGGGGCTGGACACAACCAAGCCCTCGATCGGGTCAATCGCCTGCACGATAGGACCGGGCCTTGTCGGATCACTTCTTGTCGGGGTGTCGGCTGCAAAGGCCATGGCCTATGCCTGGGGAGTACCGTTTATCGGGGTAAATCATTTGGAGGCTCATCTTTATGCCTCATTTCTGGCGGACCCGGAGCTTGAGTTCCCGATGATGGTGCTTCTGGTTTCGGGTGGCCACACAATGTTGATACACGCGAAAAGCCACGGCGACTACGTCTTGGTGGGCCAAACCCTGGACGATGCCGCCGGGGAGGCTTTCGACAAAGTCGCCCGCTTTATCGGCTTGGGTTACCCGGGTGGGCCTGCGATCGACAAAGCTGCTCAATTAGGGGACGCGTCTTTGGTGCGTTTCCCGAGGCCGATGATCGACTCCGAGGGGTTCGAATTCTCCTTCAGCGGGCTGAAGACGTCTGTGGTCGCTTGGGCAAGAAAGCACCCCGATGCCTCGGCCGAAGACATCTCAGCTTGTTTTCAAGAGGCGGTTGTCGATGTGTTGGTAACGAAAGCGATTCGAGCTGCCCGGGAAGCGGGGGTCAGCAACCTCTGCATCGGCGGGGGGGTGGCAGCCAACTCGGCCCTACGAGCCGAGACGGAAAGGCGCTGCGCCGAAGAAGGCCTCCGAGCCTTTATTCCCGCCAGGGCCTTTTGCACCGACAACGCTGCGATGGTGGCTGCAGCAGGATGGTGGCGGATGCAAAACGACGGCCCTTCGGTCCTCTCGACCGGCGCTATCCCCAATTTGAGATTTCCGTAGGTAGGCAATCCGTAGGTAGGCAAAATGCATGCCCGCGTTCAATTGCGGGGGCGGTGGGTAGGTATGTCTGTGAATGGGTCCGAAAACTTAGTTTCCGGAATCTTGCTGCCCAGCTTGAAGCAGGGGTTGCTATTGGCTATCGTTAGCACTCAGGGGTAGAGAGTGCTAACGCACCTGATCACCCTCGAAGCTATCGAACGACAATAGCCAACTAGAACAGGAGGATCGTCTGATGAACCTGCAGCCCCTAGAGGACCGCATCGTAGTTCGTCCAAGCGAGTCCGAAGAGAAGACCGCTTCCGGAATCGTAATCCCGGACACAGCCAAGGAGAAGCCGCAGCAGGGAGAGGTCCTGGCAGTTGGCCCCGGTAGGCGTGCAGAGAACACCGGCGAGATCATTCCGCTGGGTGTTGCCGTGGGTGACAAGGTCGTCTATTCGAAGTACGGCGGCACCGAGATCACGGCCGATGGCGAGGACGTCCTCATCCTCTCCAGCCGTGACGTTCTCGCCAAGGTCGGAAAGTAGGAGGACGCCATAATGGCCAAGATCCTTAAGTTCAATGAAGAGGCCCGGCGTGAGCTGGAGGCCGGAGTAAACAAGGTCGCAGACGCGGTCAAGGTGACTATCGGCCCGCGTGGCCGCAACGTCGTGCTTGACAAGAAGTTCGGTGCCCCAACGATCACCAATGATGGCGTGACCATCGCCAAGGAGATCGAGTTGGAGAACCCCTTCGAGAACATGGGTGCCCAGCTCTTGAAGGAAGTCGCCACCAAGACCAACGATGTAGCCGGCGACGGAACCACTACTGCAACAGTCCTTGCCCAAGCTCTCATCCGTGAGGGACTTCGCAATGTTGCCGCTGGTGCCAGCCCGATGTCGCTCAAGCGGGGAATGGAAGCAGCCGTTGCCGCAGTCGTAGCCGACATCGCATCGCAGTCCAAGGAGATCGACGACAAGAGCGAGATCGCGCAGGTCGCTTCCATCTCGGCAGCAGACGAGAACATCGGCAAGGTCCTGGCCGATGCCATCGACAAGGTCGGCAAGGACGGCACGGTAACCGTCGAAGAGTCCAATACCTTCGGACTGGAGCTTGACTTCACTGAAGGAATGCAATTCGACAAGGGCTACCTCTCGCCGTACTTCGTAACTGACGCAGAGCGTCAGGAGGCCGTGCTCGACGACCCGTTGATCCTCATTGCCAACAGCAAGGTCACGGCTGTTCACGACCTGCTCCCGGTGTTGGAGAAGGTCATGCAGGCTGGCAAGCCGTTGCTGGTTATTTGTGAGGATGTAGAGGGCGAGGCACTTGCTACTCTCGTCGTCAACAAAATCCGCGGAACCTTCACTGCGGTTGCGGTCAAGGCCCCCGGATTCGGCGAGCGCCGCAAGGCAATGCTCCAGGACATCGCTGTCCTTACCGGCGGCGAGGTCATCTCTGAAGAGGTCGGCCTGAAGTTGGAGAGCGCCACTTTGGACCTTCTTGGCTCTGCTCGCAGGGTCATCGTCACCAAGGACGACACGACCATCGTTGAAGGTGGGGGCTCGTCCGACGCGGTCGCCGGTAGGGTGAACCAGGTCAAGCGTGAGATCGACGAGACCGACTCCGATTGGGACCGTGAGAAGCTGCAGGAGCGCCTCGCCAAGCTGGCCGGCGGCGTTGCAGTCGTCCGTGTGGGTGCTGCCACCGAGGTAGAGCTCAAGGAGAAGAAGCACCGCATTGAGGATGCTCTCTCGGCTACCCGCGCCGCCATTGAAGAGGGTGTTGTTGCCGGAGGTGGTACAGCGCTTGTACGTTCAAGGGCCGCCGCAACCAAGGCAGCCAAGAAACTTTCCGGCGACGAGGCTACCGGTGCCCAGATCGTCATCAAGGCACTTGAGGAGCCTCTGCGCTGGATCGCAACCAACGCCGGTTTCGAGGGTGCGGTCATGATCCAGCAGGTCGAGCGTGAGACCGGTTCAATTGGCTTCAACGCTGCCACGGGAGAGTTCGAGGACCTGCTCAAGGCAGGAGTCATCGACCCGGCGAAGGTAACCCGCTCGGCAATCCAGAACGCCGCTTCGGTCGCAGCCTTGTTGCTGACCACCGAGGTGCTCGTTGCGGACAAGCCCGAGAAGGTTGACGCCGCTGCCGCGGCCGCTGCCGCAGCGGCAGGTGGCATGGGTGGAATGGGGATGATGTAAGTCCCCAGCCATTTCTATGGCTGCCATCTCGGATGGTCGTCTTTGAATTGGGCCCCCGCTGGCTTTGAGGCGTGGGTTAGTTATAAGAAGGGTGGATGGGCCGCATGGCCTGTCCGCCCTTTTTTGCATTAACTGTGTTGGCCGTAGCGTCCTACACTGGATTGCTGCTGAGGGTGGCAAGCGGAGGGAGAACTGCATGCCGGAAGGATGGATCGTGAAGTCGAGAGTCCCGAAGCGCCTCGGCAGTGTTCGACATGTTGTGGGCTCGGCTCTGGTCGTCTTGAGTTCTCTGGTCGTCTTCGTGCCGGTGGCCGGCCAGGCGTCCGCAAGCCCGGCGGGGAGTCCGGGCATCCTCATCGGCTCAGGCTCAGGTGCCGGCTTCCCCTCCGGATCAGGCTCCGGCTCCAGCTTCTCATTAGGCTCCGGTGCCAAGTCGAGCGCCGGTTCCGCCGCCAAGAGGTTTGCCCGCTCTGACGCCAATTCGCACATCCAGCTAGCGGCCACCCCTTGGCCTATGGCCAAGCAGGGCGTTCCCTACGCCTTCACGCTCTCGGCTACGGGTGGAGCGTCTCCTTTTAACTGGTCGCTGAAAAGCGGATCGCTACCTGCGGGCCTGAGCTTGAGTGCCTCCGGGTTGATCAGCGGTACACCCCAGACCCCTACAGGTGGACCCGCACCGTGTAACCCGCTCATGGGGAGTTTCTGGCTCCAGATCACCGATTCGTCGAATCCTCCTGAGACGACGACTATGCAGGAGTGTATGTACGTCTACCCAAATAACCAGTTCCAGGTGGGTCAGCAGAGCTGGTTGCTTGGTGAAGACGGAATCGTGTACTCGTACGCCATCAACTCGTGGCATTCCGGCGTTGTGGGAAGCGCCAAGGAGGTGGTGCCCTCGCCGGATGGGCGGGGGTATTGGGTACTTTCCTCCATCGGTGGGGTGGAAGCCGGAGGTGATGCTTCGGTTTATACCGCCAACTTTTCCAACGATGTGACGCTCAGATACCCGGTAGTGGCAATGGCACCTTCAGTGGATGGTTTGGGCTACTGGCTGGCCGACGCGTATGGCGATGTCGTCGCTTACGGAGACGCTCTCAACTATGGATCGGCGGCCAACCTGAAACTGAATGCGCCCGTCGTGGCGATGGCCTCGACCTGGGACGGGGAGGGTTATTGGCTGGTTGCCGCCGACGGCGGGGTATTTTCCTACGGAGACGCGCCCTTCTTCGGGTCGACCGGTTCGATCCGATTGAACGCCCCAATCGTGTCGATGTCGGCGACTCCTGATGGCGGCGGCTATTGGTTTGTGGCTTCGGACGGGGGGATATTTGCTTACGGGGATGCCGCCTTCTATGGATCGATGGGCGGTGCGCCGATCAACCAGCCTGTCGTTGCTATGGCGTCCACCACTGATGGCAAGGGGTACTGGCTTGCGGCTTCGGACGGGGGGATTTTTGCATTCGGGGATGCCCAGCCAGGAGGATCCATGGCGGGTAGAAGCCTCTCGGCGCCGATTGTGTCGATGGCAGCGAACCCCCTGTATTTCCAGGGGTAATGCCGGATTTCAGGGATGGTCGCGTAATCGCACGAGACAATATTGCTGTACCTTCAATGGAGTGAAGTACGACAGCTCGGCGAAGGTACGCCCCGATGGCGCTGTCGCTGAGTACTTGGAGATTTGGGACCCGTCGAGGTTGCCGACTGGTGGGGTCAGTCTCGGGTTTGTTGTTGCGGCACTCAGGGATTCGCCTCTTGCCGAACCTTGTGGGAAGCCTGGTGGAGCGGCCGTTCTTGTTCCGCTTTACGAGGAGGCGGGCAAAGCAAAGGTGATCTTCACTCGCCGTTCGATGGAGCTAAGGACGCATACGGGCGAGATTTCCTTTCCTGGTGGGGGAATCGATATCGGTGAGTCTGCCGAAGAGGCCGCCCTCAGGGAGGCTCAGGAGGAAATAAGCCTAGATCCCAAATTGGTCACTCCAGTGGGTTCGCTGAGTTCCCTCGACACGGTATTCAACCGGGTCGTAACGCCGGTTGTGGGAATCATCGAATCCGGTCGTCCAGACTTGGCACCAAATGCGGGAGAAGTTCATTCGATCCTGGAGTTCTCGGTTGAGGAGCTGGTGGCCCCCGGCGTGTATAGGCGAGAGAGGTGGGAGCTACCGGAACGAGGCGAAAGGGAAATTCACTTCTTCGAGCTGGACGGTCAGGTGATCTGGGGGGCTACGGGGAGGATTCTTCTTGATTTAATCCGCCGGCTGGCGGCCTATAGAGGTGAGCATTAGTCGTTATCGAGTAGGGTATCTGGCGGTAACTCGCATCCCTGTAGCCTGTAGCCTGGGGCCAAGGTCCATTCGGGCTCGGCAAACCTGTCACAAAGTTCTGCTGCTAAGCCAGTAGGAGAACTGTAATTCCGGGAAAGAACTTGAGAGGTTTAAGGCACGCTGTATTGGCGACCATCGGTTTAATTCCTTGCTATTGCCAATTCGCATCTGCTAGAAACTGGTTGACGAGATCGGCGCTGGCGGACTATTTGCATTTCCTGTTCCAGTGCTCGCGACTGGAGGTGCGAATGCGGAAGGTGACGGGAAACAGGCGGGGGGGCTGACCGCCTAAAGGGGCTAAAACAAACTTGGCATCTTGGCAGGTTTGTTCGCAAGCCTTCGACGGTGGCGACGATTTCCTTTCTCGCTATCTTGACTCCGGTAACGCTTCCGCTGCCGATTGCTGATGCTTTGACGCAAGTGAGTTCCCATCCGAGCCTTGGCGCTCAAAGCATCAAGCCGTTCGTTGTCTCTCGTGTCAACACCACTCCTATGGGTGGTGCGCCTTCGGGCAACTTCTCGCTCCACCCAATTCACGAGGCTCCGTCCGGGACGGTCGTAAAGCGCACCGCCAACTCGAACACCATTTCCAACGGCGACGGCACGTTCAAGACGCAAGTCTTTCCGGTTGCGACCAACTACAAGGATTCCAGCGGCAACTGGACTCCCATCGACGACGCGTTAGTAAGTGACGCCTCGGGCGGAACTATTGCCTCCGATAGCGGGTCCACTGTGTCCGGACCGACCGGTGGTTGGCACAACAAGGCCGACAACTACGGAGTCGACCTACCGAACAATTCGGCAGGCGGGAAAGTGAAGGTGAGCTTGGGGGCGGATTGGATCGCCTACTCACTCAACGGTGCTCAAGGCAATGCCTCGGTCTCGGGGAACACCGATACATTCGCATCGGCGCTTCCGGGAGTTGATCTCACCTACGCATCCCTTCCGGACTCGTTGAAGGAATCAATAATCCTTCACGGTCCGTCGGCACAGTCCTCCTTCAGCTTCCAGGTAAGTGCGTCAAACGGTATTGGGGCCACCCAGAACTCCGATGGAAGCATCTCATTTGCCAAGGGAGGCAAGACCGAGTTCTCGTTTGCCCCTCCGAACGTCATCGATGCCAACCACATGATCGGCAAGGCCACTGCTTCAATCACGTCTACAGGCTCAGGTTGGGACGTGACGATATCCATTGACCCGAATTGGCTGTCCGAACCTTCTCGCGCGTTTCCAGTCGTGATCGACCCCACCACCCTCTATTCAACAAACATTGAAAACGACATTAACGACTGCGTCATCTCCGGCTACAACGGCGCTGCCTGTAACGGCGGCTCCGTCTTCGTCGGCTATGACGGAATCGAGCCATACCGTTCGTTGTTCGATTTCGACATCTGGAGTGCTCTGGCCAACCCTCAAGCTGACATCTTGAACGCCCAGTTCGCCCTTTACCTTGATACTTCCCAGAACAACACGCCCGTTCCGATGTCACTTGAGCAGATGACCCAAGCCTGGACGGACAACCTCGATTGGGCCACCTACGACGGAACCCACAACTGGGCAAGCCCCGGAGGCGACTATGCAGCTGCTCCCGCCGACACCAGGACGATCGCCCCGAATGGGGCCTCCTGGCAATACTTCTATCCCACTAACCTGATGCAGGGCTGGAATGACGGGGCGGTCAAGAACCTCGGTCTCGAGTTGAAAGAGACCAACGAGAACGTCTCCAACCTGCTGACCTTCTACGACTACTTGAACTCGGACCAGTCAAAGTGGCCGACACTCACCATCGACTGGCAGCAGTGGCTCGGCTCTCAGCCTTACTACACCATGACGGGTGCAGGACCGGCTTCAGTAAACGCAGCAAACGGGAACTTGGTGGCTTCGGATTCCTTTGGCGGAATATCCGCCACGTTCAACGACGAGTCGAACGCGGGATTCATGTTGGGTAACCGCTGGTCGATGAATACCGGCACCGACATGGGGCTTACCTTCTTCCCGGACGGCTCGGCTGACTTCAATGGTCCTGACGGCTTCCAGATACCATTCACCAGAGATCCGACAACCGGCGCGTTCACGGGGCCGCCGTGGTTGCCTGCGACTCTTGCCGAGCAAACCGGAACTTATCAGCTGACACTCAACCAGTCCCAGACCGTGTATAACTTCTCCTCCGGTGGTGTGCTCACGTCCGTTGTCGATCGCAACGGCAACACGACCAGATACAGCTACTTGGGCACCCAGCTGGAGTCCATTACCGACCCGGTCGGCAGGGTGACCGGATTCTCGTGGGGGCCGAACGGGTACCTGGACAAGATCACAGATCCGGTGAACCGCACCTGGCAGTTCGTGACCGACTCCAACGGGAACCTGACGCAGGTTACCGACCCGATGAACTACGTGACCAAGTACGCCTACGACGCAAACGGCAACCTGACCCAGATCACCGACCCGGACGGGAACATAACCACGTACTCCTACTGGCCTAACACCAGGCAACTTGAGACCGTCACGCTCGTCACCGACCAGGTCAACATGACAGGGCTTGCCACCTCCTACACCTACTACGGTGGCTACAACTGGGGATCCACCAACATCGTTGACTCCATGGGCGGAGGTTCCTCCTACGACTTCATCCCGCCCGCATCCGCAACTGAGTCACCCAGGATGGTCGAGGCAACGGCCTACCATGACGCGAACGGCAACACGTTTACCGAGACTCATAACCTCAGCTCCCAAGTGAACTCAATGACGGACGCATTGTCGAACAGCTCAACCGTTTCCTATGGTTCCAACGGGTTGTCGACTTCGGCCACCGGACCCACCTTGGGTACAGGAGACACCGCCCCAGGTTCCTATACCGTCTACAACCTGCCGAACTCCGTGAAGGGCTATCGGTACCTACCCTCTTCCACGACCGATCCCCAGCAGAACTGCACTGGGTATTGGTATGACGTCAACGGCAACCTGGTAGGAGTCGAGGCGGGCCAAATAGCCAACGTCGTCAACGGCGTGCCCACCTGCACCAGCCAGGCCACGCAGTCGAGCCCGCCCGCCCAGAATCCAAGTAGCACCGTGTCCGTCACCACGGCGACAATCCAAGGAGATGGAGCCACCAACTGCGGAGCCCTGCCCGGACAGATTTGCTCAGAGACCAACCCGGACGGGAATGCGACCACCTATACCTACAATCCCGGCAACTTCAACCAGCTGACCACGGTCACACCACCGTCTCCAATGGGTGCGACAACGTACACTACTGATGGCATCGGCCGGGTTGCACAGGTCATAGACGGTGCGGGCAACCAGACGAACTACTCCTACAACGCAGATGACCAGGTATTTGAGACCACCTACGGGGGTGACACCGGCTGCACAACATATGCGACCTGTTCCAAGTCGACCTTCGACAACGATGGAAAGACTTTGTCGACCACGGATGCCTCGGGCACCACGTACTACCACTTCGACAACATCGGCAGGCTCTATGAGCAAGACAACCCAAACGGAACCGACGCCTGCTCCGGCTATAGCGGTGTAAGGCTTGGTTACGATAACGATTCCCGGCTTTCCACCTACTGCAATACAGCCGGAACCTTCACCTACACATATGACTGGGCCGGAAACAACACCGGTGTGGCTGAACCTGGCGGGGATTGCACCTCGACGCCTGCTGTCTTGTGTACGACGATGGGATACGACACCAACGAAAGACTTCAGACAATCACATTCCCGGGTGGGGCTTCCCAGACCTACGCCTTCAACAAAGACGGTGATCTGGCCGAAGTGTCCGCTGCAACCTCAGCCTCACAATCGCTCATGGACAACACCTATGGCTACACCGAAACCTACGGCCAAGGTACTTTGGATACGAACATGGTTCACGCGATCACCTATTCAGGGAACTACTCGGGAGCAGGGGGAAGCGCGTATTCAGGCTTGACCTACGACACGCTGAACAGGCTGACCAACATTTCCGGGGGAGACCAAAACGTCACCCAAAAGCTCAGCTACGACGCCGCAGGCAACCCATGCCCCGGCAACTCCTATGGCGCGGCCTGTCAGATCAACACCAACAACGGGCAGGCTCTTTCCTACGACATCACTTACAACGCAGATAACGAGCCGACCACGTATTACTCCGACTTTGGCGGGCTATATGCCCGCACATTCAACCAGTCCTTCAATGGCAACGGGGCAATGACAGCCTTTGGCAACAACTGGAGCAACGAGACGAGCTCAACGTTCAACACACAAGGCCAGACGACCCAGGCATCCAGCTACAACAACAATGACAATGGACTGTTCCTCCCCGGTTATAACTCCCAGCTACAAGTAGGCCAGGCAAGCGCGTCACTTGCCTATCAAGGCAAGGGCCAATCCGGATTGACGACCGACGGCTCGGGAACCCTCGTTCATGGACCGGATGGAATAGACGCAGTCAGTTTCGCAGGTACTACCACCTATTTCATCCACTCGGCTTCCGGTGCAGTC
>DAIDIS010000196.1 GCA_027451785.1 Acidimicrobiales bacterium | reverse complement strand
CCGGGGTGGCTTGCTGGGATGGCTACGAAGGAACCCACCAGATCATGGTTCGTGCGGATGAAGCCCTCTACCGAGCCAAGGAGCTGGGCGGGGACAAGGTGCTGGCGAGTTCCCCTGTCGGTTGAACTTCGCCGCCCGTAGCCGCTTGTGGCTCTTTTCCTGGATTCTCCTGAGCGGGACCGAATCGCTTCACCGCCGGGTTGCGAGCGGCGACCGGCGAGACTCTCCTATATGGTGACCCCAATGGAGGCCTTGGGTCGGCATCTCCGCGGTTGGGCCACATCGACATTGCTCGCTCCGTCATTGTAGTAATCGTGAGCGAAGGGTTCACCCCCAGGTTTGCGCTCACAACAGAACCGTCCGAGACGTGAAGCCCCTCATAACCATAAAGGCGGTGATACGGATCCACCACGCCTTTCTCCGGCGACTCGCCTATGCACGCACCTCCAAGAATGTGAGCGGTAGTCGGCACGTCAAAGAGAGCTTCGTTCCATGCGCTCGAAGGATAGCCTCCCATGATGTCGGCAGTAACCCGAGCGGCCTCGTTCGCCACAGGGATATACGTCGGGTTCTGCTCGCCATGACCCGGCGCGGTAGAAAGCCACCTTCCCTTCCGGACGAGCTTTATCGAGTTATCCAGCGTCTGCATGACAAGAAGGATCACAGTTCGCTCCGACCACTTGTAGACGGAAAGGGACTTCACGAACCTATAGGGGTTCTTTGCTATCGCCATCAGCGTCCTTATCTGACGCGGAATACTTCCCCCACCATCCACCAGCACGGTCATCAGCGTGCCCATCATGTTCGAGCCAGGTGGGTACCTGCACGGCTCGATGTGTGTGTGGTCGTTGGGGTGGATTGACGAAGTGATCGCAACGCCCTCGGAATAGTCAACATCGGTACCGTCCGCCACCGCAGCAAGGATCGCTTCGGAGTTGGTACGGACAACGTCGCCAAGGCGATCCGAGAGGGAGGGAAGTTTCCCTTCCTGCTTCATTTTCATCAAAAGCCTCATCGTGCCCAGCACGCCGGCAGAGAAAATGACCTGCTTTGCCGTGAATGACCGCTTCCTCTTGGCAATGAACGAACCGGATTTCTTGGTGACCACCTCATAGCCGCCACCCGGAAGCGGTATCACGTCGGTTACCTGTGTATCGGGGTAAACAACAGCTCCGTGCTTTTCCGCCAGGTACAAATAGTTCTTGTCGAGGGTGTTCTTGGCTCCATGTCGGCAGCCGACCATGCAACCACCACAGTTCACGCAACCGAAGCGATCAGGCCCTTCGCCACCGAAAAATGGATCCTTCACCCTCTCTCCGGGCTTACCGAAATAGACACCGACGGGCGTAGGGTGAAACGTGTCGCCCACGCCCAAGCGCTCAGCGAGGTCTCTCATCACCTTGTCGGCGTTGGTCTCCTTGGGGACCAGGTTGACTCCCAGCATCTGCTTGGCAACCTTGTAATGAGGAGACAGCTCCTCCTTCCAGTCGGTTATGCCACTCCATTGGGGGTCCGAGAAGAAGGGATCCAATGGCTCGTAGAGCGTATTGGCATAAACGAGGGAACCACCCCCAACTCCCGCACCGGAAAGGATCGCGACATCCTTCAAGAAGGTGATTCTCTGGATTCCCCTCAACCCCACCTGCGGCGCCCACAAGTATCGCTTTAGGTTCCAGTTCGACTTAGCGAAGTCTTGAGCCCGGAATCGCCTGCCGGACTCAACCACGGCCACTCTGTAGCCCTTCTCGGTCAATCTCAGTGCGGAGACGGAACCACCGAATCCGCTTCCTATGATCAGTACGTCAAAATCGAAGGTTGAAGACTCCACGTACTCGAAGCTACAGCCTGGGCATTTAGTGGATCAATTGCCCGATGACGAACCCACTTGGGCGACGGCTGGACAATTGTCGACCGGCGGCGCCGAAGTGCTCGAACCCGTTGCCTCGTAGTAGCGGGGATCGGCAAGCCAAGAACCTCCCCACCAGTGACCCTGCTCCGGGGAAAGTTGGAACATTCCGCCTATGAGCTGCGCCACGGCATACGAGTAAGGGATCGCTCCAGCGGGGCAAAAGTGGACGTCGTCGGTCCACCTTATCCGTATAAGCGAGTTTCCGATCCTGGAGAACGCAGCGAAGTGGCCGTCATTAGTCACGGAGCCGGCAACCTTGAAGAAAAGTGCCCTACCCGGGTTTTCGTCTGCAACCTTTTCGGCGAGCGAATTCCAAGATGCCACTCCTTCTTCCCGTATCCTGTCCTCTGCAGGATTCGGGATGACAAGCGGGCCCAGAGGTGGAAATTGGAGAAACACCATTCCGGACGCACCATCGGGGCCGGAGGTAACGAGCGAGACGAGCCTGTTCAGGGTCTCGGAATACTGAGCTGGATGTGCCAGCGAGAGACTGTCGTCCCAGCTCCAAGTGCCCACTACAAGGTCCGGCCGCGTTTCGGCCATGGCGGCGGAAATATCAGCGGCCCAGTTAGGGTCGGTGGTTGTACCCCAGCCCTCTATTGCACTTGGAAAGACCTTTACCTCGCCCGTCGATTGCAGCGCAGCCTGTAGGGCGAGCTCGGCCGTGAACATCACCGAGTCGCCTATAACCAGAACCCGCAATGGGTTAGCGGCCGATACCTTGCGTCCCGGCGGCAGGCGCAAGGGAACTCCAGGTTGATAGGACGGCTGGTACTGACCCGGCGACGTTATGTCACTTAGCGGAATCCCATCGAAGGTTGGAACCTTCGATGAACCGCCTACGCCCCCAAACCCCCCGTAAGCGCCCTGCTGGCCTCCTCCAGAGGTGGCCCCAGAGGTGGCCCCTGAAGTAGCAAGCGAAGATCCCTGCTGGCTTCCGCTCGCGACTCCACCTATAGCGACGGAGACCAGTGAGACGACGACACCCACGGCTATAGCCGAACCCGCCAAGGCCAGCTTGAACCGCTCGCTCATCTTGCCCCGAAGTCGCTCCTCGACTCAACGGAAAGTTGGCCGGATTCCAGAGCCATCCTTACCTTGTATCGCTGTAGCTTGCCGCTGGTCGTCTTGGGTACCGACTTAGGAGTCACGAATATCACTGACGAAGGCGCCGTCCCGGCAGACTCCGAAAGCTGGGACCGGATTTCGTTGGCTGCCTGAGGGAGAGCGTCTGCGGTCGCAGCTTCGGAAGGCTCGGCCACGACTGCATACCGACCGTCTTCCGTCGCGACAGCCACCAACGTTCCCGGCTTGACCGCCGCATTGTCGACGCATGCTTCCAAGTCGACGGCATGAAAGTTCTTTCCGGCAACGATGATGAGGTCGTCCATGCGGCCGACGACGTATAGCTCACCGTCTCGCTCAAAGCCCAAGTCGGAAGTCTCGAACCAACCTCCTTCCGCCAGACTCAACTCGGCCCCGATGTAGTCCGTTAGAAGCGATGGACCTTTAACGAGGATCTCACCAGTCGAACCCTGTGGCACCTTGCCGCTCGCAGGCGAACTACCTGGAGCCACCACCATGAACTCCATGTCGCTTATCGGACTTCCGCAGGACACCAACTCAATAATCTCGGTTCCGTAGTGGGGCTCGGGATCGGAAGCGCTACGAACTCCCATCTCCTCAAAGCGGCCTTCAGTCATTGCCTTGGAGTCGGCCAAGACTGATTTCCACTCTCTCCCCGGGGCACTGAGGGACACACAAAGCGTGGCTTCCGCCAATCCGTATGCCGGACAAAACGCACCCTTGGGGAACCCGAAGGCCCCAAGCTCCTCCTCCACCCTATGAAGGGTGCTCGGACGCACCCGCTCGGCACCAGTGATAAGGACCCTCATCCTGGACAGATCAAGCGGCTTGGATCGCTTCAGCCTACGCAAGGCAAGCTCAAGCCCGAAGTTCGGCCCGCAGGTAATCGAGGCACCCATCTCGGAGCAGGTTTCCATCCACACGGTAGGGCGAGCAAGGAAATGCTCAGGCGATATCAAGGTCAGATCCGAGTTGCCGATCTCCGGGGCACCTGTTGCCAGCGCCGTCAGGCACATTCCGATCAAGCCCATATCGTGAGAGAGGGGCAGCCAGGAGCAACATTTGTCGCCGGGCACGACCGCCGCCCGCTCGATGATTGAAACGACATTGGCTCCAATCGCTTCCTGAGACAAGCGGATACCCTTCGGGTCGGACGTGCTGCCCGAAGAGAACTGGACCAACCAGCCGCCCTCGTCGGGAAGGGAGATTTCTCCTCTGCCACTCAAGACTTCATCGAAGCCGTATGGCTTGATGTCGAGCCCCATGTCGTCCGGGAACAGCGATAGGTAGGCCGGGTCGACCAGCAGGCAGGAGGCTTCAATCAGCTTGCACACACGAGTCAATTGAGAGACGTAGGCGTCGGGGCTCATGGCCCTTCCTGGAAGCGGGAGTGAGGCGAAGGTGCCTCCAGCTCTCCAGGTGCCCAGAACCGAAGCAACGGAGGCGAAGGAAGTCGAAAGAACACCCGCTATCACGGGGCGCTCGCCCGCCTTGGACACCAACCATTTCCCTGCGGCCTCGGATGCCTTCCAGAGATCGGAGATCGGCCGTGGATCCGCCTCGTTAGGCAGAAACCGTAGCTTCCCGGATCCGCTACAACCCTTTTCGACCATTTCCAAGACGGTAGGCATCGGATGTGAGTTTAGTGCGGTTTCTGTTTTTTGCCCCGGCGACCGCTACGATGGAAGTCGCCATTCAATTGATACGCCGGCATGGAGGGCGCACCGAATGAGTTATAACCGCACTACTGCGGTAAACGACAGATTGGGCATCACGGAAGTTGCAAGCGCAGTAATCAACCGAGCCGTGAGCATCTTCGGAGACCACGCTGTCTCGATGGATGGAGCCGCGGGCCTAATCGACCTGAGCAGACTTGAAGAGGTTTCATTCGGCAACCTCGACTCACTGGACTTCGTCGAGCTGCTGGCCCAGATCGAGGACGACCTGGACATCAATGTCGTAGACGACGAAGATGCCGATCGCCTGGTTTCGATCATCGACTTGGCCGAAACCGTGAGGACCAGGGCTCCACGAGACGAGCTTGAATCCTGGTGCCGCAGGTGGTCCGGGGTGATTTCCTAGGCTCTTCGGTTTACCGATGCGGTCGCTCCATTGAACCTGGGCTGCTAAGCCCTCGCTCTAGTAACCCCAAATTTTGCAGTACTTTCGCAGATACTTTGGAATCTCACGCTCGCTCGGCTTCGGGGGAGCCTCTTGTATCCTGCCGGTCCGGATCTTTTCGGTCCAGTCCCCTACGCGCATCGTGTGCGGCCCGTGATCGAAATTGCCGTAGTCGAGCATCTCGGGCTCGAACTCCACACCGATGAAATCACAAAGTCCCCTTACAACCTTTTCCGGCTCGGCCGTCAGGTCTTCATAACGAACGGTCGGGCCGTCTAAAGCTCCCCTCGCCTCTTCCATTGCCCGGACGAAGGTCGCAACCGTTCGGGTTGGCAGCGCATTGATTAGAGAGACCTTGGGGTAGGTTTCCCTTTTTGAAGCGGAAACAGCCAGTTCCAGGGCGAACTGTGATTTTTCTATGACGTTCTGGGTTTGAAGAGCCTCTTGGATCGACCGCGCAATATGGGCAGGGTTTCGCACAAGGAAGATGTAACGCGCGTCGGGCCAGGTAGCCGAAATCCGCTTCCAGTGAAGTACGTTGGGCGGGGTCTTCTCGACGAGAATCTCCTTGCCGGATCTTTTTAGCTCCCAGTCCAGGAATCGATCCCACATCAGTTCCTGAAGCTCGTTGATCGTGATCCCGAAGACCTCGAGAGTCGCCTTTGCATAACTGGTCCCAACCCGGATGTGAAGGTCTCCTAGATGGAACTCGTGCGGGGCATGAATCTTCGAGTGGCTATCGAGTATGCACCTGAGAAGGGTCGAGCCGGACCTCGGCGGCGAAAACACAAACACCGGAGACTTGACCAGTCGATCCACGTTTCTTTTGGCGTCCAATGCTGTTTCCCTTCATTCGCCACCCTGCCGGCAAAGACCGCTATGACGATCATCTGAATATTATTCGGACTCAGCTACTCATACCTGAGAGAGTCCACGATCTCGACCTTTGCGGCCACCCTCCTCGGGTATACGGTCGCCAACCCGACGAGCGCGAGACCCAGTCCAAGGGCGACGATTACCGTCGAGAAAGGGAAGGTGAACGGCAGCTTGGAACCAAAAGGCACAGAGGCCCCCTCAATGATCAACGCCCACACCGCGAGACCGGCAACCAGCGCCCCCAACCAGCCAAGCAGGCCAGTGAAGACGGCTTCAACCAGGAGTGTCTTTGAGAGCTGGCCCTTGCTCATACCGATTGCTCGCTGCAGGCCAAGCTCCCATTTTCGCTCCACGATCGTCGTAAGCGCGGTATTGGCAACCGAGAAACCCGCCACAATCAACGCTGCCAGCTCGATCGCCTTCGCCAGAGAGAACGTCTGGCTCAAAGAGGAGGAGAGCGATGCCACCGATTGGTCGCGAGTCTGAACGTCAGCTTGCATCGAGGTCGCGTGAATGATTCCCTCCAGCCCCCGCACAACCTGGCCGGTGTCGGCTCCGGGGTTGAGGACCACACGGAAGATCGCCACCCCGCTGTCTCCCCAATCCTGCTCGTAGACGGATCTGTCAATGAAGAACGAGTCGGCCGGCGCCAAATCGGAAAAGACTGCACCAACGGTGAAGGCCTTCTTCCCGCTGGGTGTCCCCAAGACCAGTGAGCTTCCAACCCTCAGGTTGAGCGACTTCGCCGCCAGGGTCGAAACCACTATGTTTCCGTTCAGGATCGCGTTCATGAACTGGGCTGGATTGGGGGAAAGCTTCGCATCGCTGCCGAAAGCGGGACCCAAGACTCCCTGGGCCTGCGCTTGTTGAGCGGAGATCGCATAAATGATTCCTTCGGAGCTGCCTACCGAGGTGAACGCGTGCTCCTCCGGGAGAACTGCCTTAACCCCGTTGACAGTTGAAAGCCCAAGTGCGTCATAGGGGCTCAATGGGATCGAGGCCGTGTAGTTTACGAGAGTCGAAGCCTGGACCGAGATGGGTGTTGTGCTCAGGTCGGTTACGAGGGTGTGGAACTTCGACTCGAAGGAGTTCACCGACGCCCCAAGACCAATGACCATGGTGAGGGCCAGAACGAGTGTCGCAACTGTGAACCCCGTTCTCTTCGGGTTCGAGTCAATAGCAGCCGACCCGACCCTTCCCGGCACCCCCAGAAGCTTCTCCGCCGACGGCTTTGCAAAGCGGACGAACCACGGCACGCAAAAGGGCAGCACGACAAGTACTCCCCCGACGAGTGCCAGCATCCCGATTGCTGCGAGCCAAATCGGAAGGCTCCCCAAGAGCCCGCCGACCCCGATTGCCAAGCCGAGAACTATCCCGCCGAAACCCAATGCGAATTTCCTGTTATTCAGGGAGGATCCTGAGGTCGTCTCGAACGACCCGGAGGGCTTCAACCCCTCAACAAGCTGTACCCGCCTGGCCATCAGCGACGGCACCAGGGCCCCGGCAACGGTGACAACAATCCCGGAAAGAGCCGCAAGAGCAACCTCAAACACAGACACGTTCAAAGTGGGCTTGGGCGCAGACCCCAGGACGCTCTGGTAGGCATTGACCGCAAAGCTCAAGAGCACATGCCCGAGTACGATCCCTCCAAGCAAGCCCAGGACCGTACCGACAACCCCGAGCAAGGTTGCTTCGGCAAGGAAAGTAAGCGTCACCTGCCGTGGCGAAGCTCCCAACGATTGCGCCAGCGCAAGCTCCCGCCTTCGTTCTGCTGCTGCCATGGCCATCGTGTTGTAGACGACGACAAGCGAAACGAAGAGGGCCATCAGCCCGATCAAGTCGGTCAACACCTGAAAAGGAGCCAGCTCCTGAGAGAGAAAGTTGCCGGCCTGGCCAGGAAGTGTGGCACTTGCCATGCCGTTCAGCACCGCGTTTAGACGGGGCACCAATTGCGAGGGCGAGATTCCGGCCTTGGGAAGCACGAAGAAATCGGTTACCCGTCCTATCATGCCGAAGGCAAGCTGAGCGGGCGCCATCAGCATTGTGGCGAACCGGCCTCCATTGATGGCAGATATTGATGAGCCGCTCACTATTCCCGATACCGTGAGGATCTTGAGCCCCGAAGCCAACTGAACCCTGATTTCCGAGCCGATACCGACGCCCAGGTAGCTTGCCAGTGACTCCGAAAGAACAATCCCTCCCCCGAACGGCCCGAACCCCCCGCTGATTGAGAAGACGCCTGTCGATCCACTTGAGTGCGAGGAACCGAATAAGTATTGCAACCCCCCGGAGGCTCCGATGAGCAAGGCAGGAGTCTGACTGGACAGGTTGCTCATCTCGGTATGGATTTGGAGCAGGGATACGGCCTTTTCAACCCCTGGAGTGGACGCTATCTGCGCCGAAAGGCTCTCGGGCAACCCCGCAGGTGAAGGCGAGCTGATCTGGGCCAAATTGGTGCTTGTAGCCTGGAGAACAGAGGATTTCGTGGAGGCCAGAAGTGTCGAGTTCATGGAGGTAACCGACAGGACCAATGCCACGCCCGCTGCAACGCCCGCTATCGTAAGCCCCGAGCGAAGCTTCTTTTCGAGCATGTGCCTAAGGCCCATGCACTTGACCATGGCGGAGAAGCCTGGAACTTTGGTCCTGGGATTTGCGCCCCTAGGGTTGTTGCGCCTGGTCTTTACGAGCATCCGGCTGGGTCCGTCCTTGGGTATTCCTCGTTACGATGATACGCAGCCTTGGTGGGCTGATGTTGCCTTACTTGCTTGGGGGTACACTCGGTGCCTAGAGATGAGCCCCGTAGCTTCCCTGAGAATTTTCCGCCGAATCTCTTCGGAGACCGTACCGGTACGATGATCCTCGTCGACGCAGACAAGATCGGAGTGTCTCGCCCCGACCGCCCCCTTTTCGGGGATCTTTCGCTTACTCTCGCGAGCAAGGACAGACTCGGCGTCGTAGGCCGCAACGGCACAGGAAAATCCACTTTGCTCAGAGTGCTGGCTAGGCAACAAGAACCGGAGTCAGGCACGGTCAGATTCGGCAAGAATGTCCGGGCCGGAATGCTTCCCCAGGTCCCGGTTCTCGGAGACACCTCCGTCCTTGAGTACGTCGGCGATAACTGGGAGTCCGAAGCAGTCCTCGACAAGCTGGGAATGTCAGGCTTCCTGGCTGCCCGGACCACGACCCTGTCCGGGGGACAAGCCAAGAGAGTCGCCCTCGCCAAGCTCTTGATAGAGCCCCTTGATCTGTTGATACTGGATGAGCCGACGAACCACCTGGATGTCGCCGCCATAGCTTGGCTGGAGTCCCGACTGACCGTCTTCAGCGGAGGCCTGATACTGGTCACTCACGACCGTCACGTGCTCGACCGGGTGACAACCAAGGTTCTTGAGCTTGACCGCGGTACCGGCTACGTCCACGACGGCGGCTATGAGACCTACCTGGACGCCAAGGCAACCAGGCTCTCCCAAGAGGCATCGCAGGAGGCCGTAAGGCGCAACCTTGCCCGCTCCGAGCTCGCTTGGCTTCGCAGGGGTGCCCCGGCGCGACGTCGCAAGTCGAAGTCCAGGGTCGAGAGTGCAACGGCGCTTATTAGCGACACCGGCCCCAAGGTGGATCGTGCAGGGTCGCTTCAGCTCTCGTCGGCCGGACAGTTCACCTCTCGAACGAAGTCCGAGATCGCGTCGGGTGTGCCAAGGCTTGGGGACAAAGTAATCGACTTGAATGGAGTGA